>NZ_PVUE01000017.1 GCF_003003235.1 Antricoccus suffuscus | reverse complement strand
TCACGGCTGATCGCCGCTTGACCCGCCGACTACATCAGTTACCGTGTCCCATATCTACCTAGACACCGGTGTCCCCCATCAACCTAGACAGCACACAGAGAGGCCGGAGTCAACGATGACACAGACAGTTTCCGCCGTTGTCTATCGCGAATGCCTGTCCACTGATGATCCGGCGTCGCTGGTCGACGTCGAGATCGCCCGGCCCGAACCGCGTCCGCGCGATTTGCTGGTGCAGGTCGAGGCCGTCTCGGTCAACCCGGTCGATGTGAAGCAGCGCACGCGGGTCGAGCCGCCGCCCGAGGGCCGCGTGCTCGGATACGACGCGTCGGGCGTCGTGCTCGAGGTCGGTTCTGAGGTCACGTTGTTTGCGCCCGGTGACCAGGTCTACTACGCGGGCAGCGTCGACCGTCCCGGCACTAATAGCGCCGTGCACGTGGTCGACGAACGCATCGTCGGTCGTAAACCGGCCAACCTGACACATGCTCAGGCCGCCGCCATACCGTTGACCGCGATCACCGCGTGGGAATGCCTCTTCGACCGCCTCGGGGTCACGGCCGACGAGACCGGGACCATTCTGGTGCTGGGCGGCGCGGGCGGTGTCGGGTCGATGGCGATTCAACTGGTCAAGGCGCTTACCAAGCTCACCGTGATCGCGACCGCATCGCGCCCCGAATCGCGTGAGTGGGTGCGGCAGCTCGGAGCGGACCATGTCGTCGATCATTCAGGCGATCTGGCGAAGCAGCTTCGGCAGATCGTGCCGGATGGCATCGAATACGTCCTTACCCCACAGAGCCCCGGGCTGATGCAGACGTTCGCGCGTGTGGTGAAGCCGTTCGGTCACATCGTCGCGATCGACGAGGCACCCGACCTTGACATCATGCTTCTGAAAGGAAAAGCGATCTCGTGGCATTGGGAGTCAATGTTCACCCGGCCGATCTTCGGCACGCCGGACATGATCGAGCAGCATAACCTCCTTGACCGGGTGGCCGACCTCATCGACTCCGGATCGATTCGTGGCACTCTCACCGCGACGCTCGGTCCGATGAACGCGCAGACGCTTCGCGAGGCGCACCGTCGCATCGAGACCGGCCGAACGATCGGCAAGATCGTCATCAGCAGTCATCCGGTGGACAAGCAGTAACCCGGTTCTGTACCGAAAGGAGCCAGCCAATGGACGGACCTGAACGACACGACTACGAGCGCATTGTGCGGGAGTTCGAAGACAAGGCGAGGATCGAGCGGCTTTTTCGGACGTACGCAGACGCGTGCGACGAAGGCTACAACCCCGAGCTGCTCGGCCCGCTGTTCACCGAGGACGCCGTGTGGGCGGCGAGCTCTGAGAGCGGCACGTCAGACTTTGGTGTGTACGAGGGCCGCGCGGCAATCATAAGACACTTCAGCGGAGCCTCTGCGCGAATACCGTTGTCGCACCACATTGCTATGTCGCCGCAGATAGACATCGTCGTACCCGGTAAGGAGGCGACCGGACGCTGGAACACGATTGTGTTCATGAAACTGGCGGCCGATCCTCTCAGTGAACGCGACGACGAGGCAATGATGATTGCCGCGGTCTATCGCCACGAGTACCGCTGCGAGGACGGCAACTGGCTGATTTCTCGGCTGGACGTGCATACGCGCTTCGACACCCGAATACGCCAGGTCGGTTAGTGTTTCCCGGGGCCTCAGGGCATTGGGCCTAGTCGGCGCCTCTGCTCTGCAGGATCTCCTTGGACTTTGCGATCGCGAAACCCCAGCCCTGGCTAAGTTTTACCTTCGGCGGCAGGGAGATCTCCTCGGGATTCGTGACGATGTCAACCAGCACGGGTCCGTCGTGAGCGAGCGCCTCGGTGATTGCTGCCTCGACCTTCTCCGGATCCTCGACTCGGATGCCGTGCAGACCACACGCGGTGGCGACGTCCGCGATGACCGGGTTGTGCAGGATCGTGCCAAACTCGGCAAGCCCGCCTTGCTCCTGTTCGAGTTTGACCATACCGAGCCGGCCGTTGTTGAACACGATCAGCTTGACCGGCAGTTTGTAGGTCACGGCCGTGATCAGGTCGCCGAGCAGCATGGTCAGTCCGCCGTCACCGCAGAAGGCGATCACTTGGCGGTCCCCGTATAGCTGGGCGGCGCCGAGCGCCTGCGGCATGGCGTTGGCCATCGAGCCGAGGTTGAACGAGCCAACCAACTTGCGTGATCCGCGCAGTTCTAAAAGGCGTGAAAGCCAGACGGTCGACATTCCGGTGTCAGATGTGAATATCGCGTCGTTTGCGGCGTGTCGATCGACGACGGCCGCCACGAGTTCGGGGCGGATCGCGTTGCTGGTGTTATCGAAGTGCCGACGAATGACGCCGAGCCCTTTGCGGTCGAACTCCGGGTCGGCGAGCGCCTTTTGCCGATCCAGCCACTCGACGTACTTCTCTCTGGACTTCGCGAGATGCTTATCCGAGGGTTTCGCGGTCAGTCGCGGGAGCAGGGCGCGAAGTGTGCTCCCGGCGTCGCCAACGAGCGACAGATCCACGTGGGTGCGCCGTCCGATGTGCTCACCACGCGCGTCGAGCTGGATAACCGTCTTTCCTTCTGGGTACCACTCGCGGTAGGGGAAGTCGGTACCGATCATGAAAAGCACATCGCACTCGTCGAAGGCATGCTGTGCCGCCGGGTTGCCGATCAGTCCGGACTGGCCGACCTGGAACTCATTGTCGCCTTCCAGACCCTCTTTGCCTTTGATAGTCAGGACCATCGGCGCCTGCAGACTTGCGGCGAGCTGCAGCAGTTCGGCGCGTGACTCGCGGGCGCCCATTCCGGCTAGCAGCGTCACCCGCTTGGCGTCGTTCAGCAGCTCCGCGGCCTGGTCGAGTTGTTCGGTCGCCGGTACGCCGGCTCGCGATCTTTCGATGAATCGGGCTCGGGTGTCGCTGGGTACGTCGAGCCCGCCGATGTCGCCGGGCAAGGTAAGCACCGCGACCCCACCTAGCTGGATTGCCGCGTTGACCGCCTGCTCCAGCACGTACGGAAGCTGTTCTGGGCTGGTCAGGGTGCGAGCGAAAACCGACACGTCGGCGAAAAGCGCGTCATTGTTGACCTCTTGGAAGAAGTCGGTGCCGATCTCGGCGGAGGGCACTTGTCCGCAGATCGCGAGGACCGGCGCGTGTGACTTCTTCGCGTCGTACAAGCCGTTGAGCAGGTGAATCGATCCGGGCCCGACGGTACCCATGCATACCCCGATATTGCCGGACAGCTGCGCCTGCGATCCGGCCGCGAACGCAGCGACCTCTTCGTGACGCACGCCAATCCAGTCGATGCGATCCTCTTTGCGGATTGCGTCTGTGACGGGGTTGAGCGCGTCGCCGACAACACCCCACACCGACGTGACGCCGAGATCCGCCAGGGAATCGATGATGTGCTCTGCGACTGTGGTCATATGCGTTGCCTCCTTGGTGACGTCTTTTCCGGTGGGCCGTACTTGCCGAGTTATCGAGACGCGTCCGAGCGCACCGAGAAATGCGGTACGACGAAGGTGTCCGGGCTCGCGTTGTGCCAGTCGCGGGCCCACGACTCGGGTGGTTCTGCGAGCAGCTGGCCCGGGCGTAGCCATTCGTAAAGCTCGCTATATGCGCGTGTATCGGTGTGCGTGACCCGGCGCCGGAGCATGTCCGGTGACAGTTGGGCGGATTGATGAGCGCCCATTGACGCCATGAGTCGCATGGCTTCGTCGACGGTCGAGTCCTGGAACCTGGCCACTCGGGCACTCTTGTCCTCGACGTTGAGCGCGGCAGCACGCTTGGGGTCCTGGGTCGCGACCCCGACTGGGCAATGGTTGGTGTGACACCGCTGTGACTGGATGCAGCCAGTTGCCATCATCATGGCTCGTGCCGCATTGGTGTAGTCGGCGCCTTGGATCAGGCGCTTGACGATGTCCGAACCGGACGCGATTTTGCCTGCCGCGCCGATTTTGATTTGGTCGCGCAGACCGCATCCGACGAGCGCGTTGTGTGCGGTCATGAGGCCCTCAGTGAGCGGTGTGCCGACATGGTCCTCGAACTCCAGAGGCGCCGCTCCAGTGCCGCCTTCGGAGCCGTCGATAAGGATGAAATCGGGCGTGATTCCCTCGGTACGGATGGCCTTGCAGATGGCGAGGAACTCGACTCGGCTGCCTACACACAGTTTGAATCCCACTGGCTTACCGCCGGAAAGCTCGCGCATTCGGGCGAGGAACTGTACGAGCTCCCGCGGGGTAGAGAACACCGAGTGATTGGCCGGGCTGACGCATTTTTCGCCGACCGGCACTCCTCGCGCGTCGGCGATTTCGGGACTGACCTTCCCGGCCGGAAGGACACCACCGATCCCAGGCTTGGCGCCCTGGCTGAGTTTGAGCGATACGCATTTGATGGAGTCGTGTGCGGACTTGTCGGCAAAAATTCCGGGGTCGAAGTGGCCGTCCTTGGTGCGTGTGCCGAAGTAGCCGCTGCCGATCTCCCACACCAGGTCGCCACCGTGCTCGAGGTGGTACTTCGTCAGCCCGCCTTCTCCAGTGTCCTGCGCGAAGCCGCCGATCGCCGCACCTTTGTTCATCGCGCGAACCGCGTTCGCCGACAGCGCACCGAAGCTCATCGCTGAGACGTTGAGCATCGCCATGTCATAGGGACGCGCGCATTGGTCACTTCCGATGCGCACCCGTGCCGGTTCACTTGGTTTGCGAATCGGTGTGGTGGAGTGGATGAGATATTCGTAGCCGACCTCGTTGACGTCGCGCTCGGTGCCGAACGCTTTCTCTCCGGCGATGCCTTTCGCTCTTTCGTAGATCAGCGTGCGGGTGTCGCGGTCGAACGGGCGCCCGTCGACGTTGCGTTCGATGAAATACTGCTGCATCTCGGGGCGGATTTTCTCGAGCATGTATCGCAGATGGCCGAGCACCGGGTAGTTGCGCAACACCGAGTGATGGTGTTGAAGCACATCCCAAATACCGAGCAGCAGAAGCGCAAGCAAGATTCCGGCGGCAATCCACCACCACACTCCGACAAGCACAGCGAGCAGGACGAATAGCACGGAAAGGGCTGCTAACGCGGTCAAGATGGATCTGCGGATCATGGTCGAAACTCTAGCCGGGTTGAGGACGAACTGGCGTGTTGACGGTGTGAGGCACCTCGGACGCTAACCGATGACGCGGATCGCCTTGCCGGCAGCGAATGCGGCGATGTCCTCCACGGCCTGCGGGAAGAAGTACGTTCCGTAGTTCTCTTCGGTGACGTATCCGAGATGTGGCGTCGCGAGCAGTCGCGGTGCGGTCCGCAGATAGTCGTCTGCGGGTAGTGGCTCGACGTCGAATACGTCGAGGGCAACGCCGCCTAGCCGCTCGTGAGCCAAAGTATCGCGCAGGGCCGCCTGGTCGATGATGGGTGCTCGAGACGTATTGACCAGTAGCGCCGACGGTTTCATGGCGCCAAGCTGCTGCGCGCCAAGTAGACCGCGGGTCCGGTCACTCAGCTTCAGATGGATCGTCGCGACGTCGCTCACTGCGAGTAGTTCGTCGAGTGAACTGGCCAGACGGGCACCGCTCGCGGCGGCGGCGTCCGCGGTGAGGTTCTGGCTCCAGGCAACAGTCTGCATTCCGAACGCCGTACCGACCCGTGCGACTCGTGATCCGAGTCGCCCGAGCCCTATTACGCCTAGAGTGCGGCCGTGCAGATCTACGCCGAGAGTCGATTGCCACGGGCCGCCGGAGCGCAGAGCGTTGTTCTCGGCCACGATGCGGCGGGCCAGCCCGAGGATCAGCGCCCAGGTGAGCTCGACCGTGGGCGCGGTTGCCGACTCGGTGCCGCACACCGTGATCCCGAGCTCTGCCGCCGCAGTGACATCGATGGAGGCGTTACGCATGCCGGTCGTGACGATGAGTTTTAGCCGCGGCAGGCGCTCGAGAAGCGAGCGGTTGATTTCGGTGCGCTCGCGCATTGCCACGACTACGTCGTACTCACCGATGCGGGCGACGAGTTCGTCCGTATCGCTGATGTGATCACTTAGCGCATCGACGGACAGTGCATCGGCGTACGCCGCCCACTCGGGATAGCCGGTCGCCACAGTTTGATAGTCATCGAGAACCACACAGCGCAACATTCTCTTCTCCAGACCCCGGCTGGATAACGTCATCGGGACTGAGCGTCATAACAACCGATGCCTATGACGTTACGCATGAAGACTTGGGGTGAGTGACGGGATTCGAACCCGCGACATCTGCGACCACAACGCAGCGCTCTACCAACTGAGCTACACCCACCATCGTGTCGAACGGCTAGGCCATACGACGACGACAAAGGATAGCCGATCGGTACCCCGCGGCGTACAAGGGGATCGACCGATCACGCTAGGCGCCCGGCGTCACCGCTCGGGGAGTCGCATCGGAGGCCGCCTTCGCCTCATCGGAGGTTGGTCCAGGGTCCGCCACAAAGACGCTTGCCCGGTAGTAGCGCAGCTCGGTGATCGACTCGAGGATGTCGGCAAGCGCGCGGTGCGCGAGGCCTTTCTCCGGCTGGTTGTAGTACGCGCGTGGGAACCAGCGGCGGGTCAACTCCTTGATCGACGACACGTCGATCATCCGGTAGTGCAGCAGCGCGTCGACGTCGGGCATGTCACGAGCGATGAAACCTCGATCGACCGCGATCGAGTTACCGCACAGCGGAGATGTACCAGGTGTCGTGATCCACCTGGAGAGGTAGTCCACGACCTGCTGCTGCGCATCGGCCATCGAGATCGTCGACGCTCGCACCTCTTCGGTCAGGCCGCTGGACTTGTGCATCTCGACGACGACCTCGGGCATCTTCGCAAGCTGTTCGTCGGTGGCGTGAATGACGATGTCGATGCCTTCATCGAGTACGTTGAGATCGCCGTCGGTTACGACCGCCGCCACCTCAATGAGCGCGTCCGTGGCCAGCGACAGGCCCGTCATTTCGCAGTCGATCCACACCAGCACGTCGGTTTTTTCGCGATCAGTCATGGGCTGAAGCCTAAGTCGTTAGGCTAAGGCTGTGTCGCCCCACCCGGCGACGTCTGATCGCACCCTGGGAGCCATGCAATGACAGAGCCGACGACACCAGCCGAACCTACCCCTGAAACACAGTCCGCACCGAGCGCGGCCCCGTCGGCCGACGCCGCGGCAACCGAGATCGCGGCCGGCTACAAGTCCGATGGCGCGGCGCTGAAACTCGGCGCGGTCATCCACGACGGCACGGTCTTCGGCGATGCCCAGATCACGATCCCGCTGTCGATGATGAATCGGCACGGGCTGATCGCGGGTGCCACCGGCACCGGAAAAACCAAGACGCTGCAACTAATAGCAGAGCAGCTGTCCGCGAACGGCGTACCGGTCTTCGCCGCGGACATCAAGTCGGACCTGTCGGGCCTTGCGGCCGCAGGGGAAGCTAACGCGAAGGTTGATGAGCGCAGCAAGCAGGTGCACGACGACTGGGCGGCGACTGCGTACCCGGTCGAGTTCTTCTCGCTCGGAGGGGACAAGGAGTCCGGTACGCCGCTGCGCGCGACAGTTACGGCGTTCGGCCCGCTGCTGCTGTCGAAGGTGATGGGCCTCAACGAGACCCAGGAATCCTCGTTGCAGCTGATGTTCCACTGGGCCGATACCAAAGGCCTGCCACTGTTGGACCTGAAGGATCTGCGAGCCGTAATCAGCTACCTCACCTCGGATGACGGCAAGGGTGAACTTGACCAGATCGGCGGTGTGTCAAAGGCGACCGCGGGTGTGATCCTGCGCGAGGTGACCGGACTGCAGGCGCAGGGCATGGATGAGTTCTTCGGCGAGCCTGAGTTCGACACTCATGACTTGATGCGCGTGACCGACGACGGTCGCGGGATCGTGAGCCTCATCGAGTTGTCCAAGGTGCAGGACCGCCCCGCGCTGTTCTCGACGTTCCTGATGTGGCTCCTCGCCGACCTTTACCACGATCTACCCGAGGTCGGAGATGCGGACAAACCGAAGCTGGTGTTCTTCTTCGACGAGGCACACCTGCTGTTCAACGGCGCGTCGAAGGCATTCCTCGACGCGGTGACGCAGACGGTACGTCTTGTGCGTTCCAAGGGCGTGGGCGTGTTCTTCGTGACGCAGCGTCCGACCGACGTCCCGAGCGACGTGCTCGCGCAGATGGGTAACCGTGTCCAGCACGCGCTGCGCGCCTTCACGCCCGAGGACGCGACCGCGCTGTCGAAGACGGTCAGGACCTACCCGAAGACCGAGCATTATGACCTTGAGCAGGTGCTCACTCAGCTTGGCACCGGCGAGGCGATCGTGACGGTAATGAGCGAACGCGGCGCTCCGACACCGGTTGCCTGGACTCGGCTGCCCGCGCCACGCTCGATGATGTCGCCCTGCGGCCCGTCCGTCGTTCAGCAGCTCATCGGGTCATCCGCGTTGCACGCGAAGTACGCCGACAGCATCGACCGGGACTCGGCGTACGAACGGCTCGCAAAACGCACTCAAGGGGCCGGAGAGGAAAGTTCGGCGCCCGCGCCTGAGAAGGCGACCAAGTCGACGCCGACGCCGCGTACGACGAAGCAGAAGGACGAAGAGAGTGGGATCGAGAAGTTCCTCGACAACGGCGCGGTTAAGCAGTTCATGCGTACCGCGGCCAGCGCCGTCGCGCGGAGCCTGTTCGGCACGAGCCGGCGCCGCAGGTAGCCCTGTGGATAAGTCAATTTTCTATAGTCTGAACTGGGTCGATTGACAGACATACTGTCTAAGCGCCGTGCCGACCGTTTACACTAGGCTTTGCTGATTCGCCTGCGGCGCACCGCGGCGGACGGCTGATGGGTGAATTTGGTTGACGGCGACGGTGTGGCGACCCCAGGGGCGGCAACATCGGACGTCAGTAATAAACGTCGTAGAAAGAAGTCATGTGACTGAGTCGAACGACCGCGAGCGTATCGATGCGTCCGCCGACGACGAGACCGTCGGCAGGCGCACCGCCGTACGACGTGTCGCGACCGCGCTGGGCCTGACCGCCGGCGCGCTGGTCGTGCCAACGATGGTGGGTACGGCGGAGGCTAAGCCGGGTGACGGGCTGAAGGTTGGCGGGACCACCGATGCGCTGGACGCGCAGACCGCTTTGAAGTCGGCCAGCAACGCATCAACACTGCGGATCGAAAACTCGAAGTCGCGATCCGGCCCGGCCAACGACGCCGTTGACATCATTGCTCCTCAAATCCAGCTGGCCAGCCCCGTTCCCAGCGGTAGCCGACCCCAGGTTCCCGACGTCACGGGAATGCGTTCGGGTGATATGGCTGCCTCCGGCGGAATGCTCTTCTACGGCGCTGACATCGTGCCGGATGCCGTTACCCCGGTGCAGGTGCACTCCGCCGCGTTCAGCAACTACTTTCAGTCGATTGACCCTGCCAAGAGCGTCCTGTTCGACTCAGCCACGCTGACGGCCGACGAACGCGCGTCGTACACGCTTGGCGCCTTCGACACGGCCGGTCGCCTGGTGCCGGGGCAGCGGATCGGGATCGACGCCCGCACCTTGATCAACACCAATTCGCTGCCGGGTCGCGCGGCGCTGAGCACGATTGTCACCGCGAGCGGTGGCGACACGGACGGAAGCGTCGTCGTACACCTCGACCAGACTTCTGCGGGCGATTTCGCCATCACTCAGTTCAGTGTCCTGCCAGCGGCGGTAACGGCCAATGGCAAGCCGTACGCGATCGTATCCAGTACCGGCGCCGTTACCGCCTTGGACGCCGACGACAAGCTTTGGCTGTCGGTGACCGCGGCGACGCACGTCAAGGTCCAAGTTACTGGCGCGATCATCGCCGACCCCAGCGCGATCGTCGAACCGGCCGATCCGCCGGCCGGTGCGAGCGATCCGGCCAAACGCGCCCTGCTGCAGCGGCAGGCAGTGCGTGCAATGACCGACGGGCTCACACCGCCGAAGTAGTGCTAGTTCGTTCGCTTCTTTCGCGGAGCAGCGCGCTTCTTCACCGTCGTACCGTTAAGATCTCCAGGCTCAGGCTTCAGACCGAGCGCGGAAACCCAGACATGCTTGAGGTTTTTGACTAACCGCTCTTCGCCGTACTTCGGATACTTCATGAAGTAGTTGTAGTGGAGCTGTTGGGAGATCATCGACACCAACGCACTCGCGACACCGTCTGCGTCGATCTCGGGATCGACCGCACCCTCGGCCTGCCACGACTGGATGCTTTCGCGGATCTTCTCGTGCGCCTGTTTCCGGCCGGTATTGCGAAGCTGACGGATTTCCGGGTCGTAGGTCGCGGCTTGGTCGTACAGCATCATCAGCATCGCGGAGCTCTGGTAGAAGGTGACGTACTGCCGGATGCCACGCTCGATGCGTTGGATCCGAGTGAGTCGGGTGTTGGGGTTCGACGGCCGGCGCCGGTCGTAGATATGCGGTGTGACGGTTGCCATCACGGCTCGGAAGATGTCGGTTTTGGAATCGAAGTATTTGTAGAAGGTGCCGTTGGCTACGCCGGCCTCGGTGGTGATGTCCGACACGCGTGCCTCGAGGAAGCCGTCGCGCTCGAAGACAGAGCGAGCCGCGTCGAGCAGGCTCTGGCGGGTGCGATGCCCTTTTGCCGTCAAAGTCGATTCGAGTGGGATGGCGGTAGCGGGGGACGGTTTAACCATAGCGACGTACCTCCAACATGAGTTTTCTCAGGCACGATCCGCGATCACACCAGACACATATCCTAATCTCTCTGCAGGGCAGGAATCTCGCCCTCGCGATCTGTAGTGAAACTGGCCCCGGAATCACCACCGGGTAGCGGTTTGCGAGGTGTGGGTTTGAGAGGTGTTGGTTTGGGTCAGACAGCCGAGTCGAGGTAGAGCTGCCACGACTCGGTTGTGTACTTCGTGACGAAGCCGAGCGACTCGTAGAGTCCCTGCGCGCCAGTGGGGGAGTCCGCGTCGACCTCGAGGGCAACCTCTTTGCGGTCGCGCTGAGCGGCGTCGGCGATCACCGTGTCGATCAACGACGTGGCGACGCCGTGTCCGCGTGCCGAACGCAGTACGCCGATGTACTCGATGTAGGTACCGGCCGCTGGGGTGTCCTCAGCAGGGTCCGGTCCTGGAATCACCGAGCCGACCAGCGCGCCGGCCGGACGGGGTGCAGCACCGTCATTGATCTCGGCGATCCACCAATGATCCCAATGGTGGTTGGGATCTTCGCGCAGTCGTGACACGAATGCCTCGAATGTCTCCTCGTGCGAGTTGAAGTGGTCGGAGAATGCCTCTTCGAGGACGCCATGGATTGAACGCAGGTCGCCCACGTCGGGCATGCCGTCCTCGCCGCGCCCCACGGCGCGGATCTGTACGCCGTCGCGTGGCGGGCGATCGCTCGCCGACTCATCGGGGCGTACCGGTCGCGACATGTGCCACCAGGTCCGGACACACCGTAGGCCGGCGAGAGTGAGCCAGCGGGTTTGCCGTTTGTCGGCGGAGTAGACGTCGACGTCGAGCTGTGTCTTGGCCACGTCGTTATCGGTCGCCATCGCGACAGCCATTCCACGTGCGAATTGCACGAGCACATCGCCCACAACTTCGGCAGTCTCGGCGGTCAGGTCCGGGTCGACAACGATGAGGATGACCACCCGGCCCGGAGCCCGATCATGCGCCTCGCACCATCCGCGCAGTTGGCCAGCGGCATCGAAAATGACCAGGTGCTCGCGGCGTACCCGACCCGAATCGTCGACGGCTACGGCGATCTGCGCCTCGCTAGCCGAGGCCCATCCCCGGATTTGCTCTTCGTACTTACGGCGCAGGGCCGTCATCGACGCGACGTCCGACGAGACCGCGGGGCGCGAGGCCCAACCGTCGGGAAGGTCGGAATTGGGATGAACGGAGGTGCCGGTTGGTTGAGTCATTGCCGTCAATTTTGCCGTATCGCCGATGACGGCCTTGACCTACCCACGCATGAGTGACTGGCCACCGTCGACCGGGAGCTCCACCCCAGTGATGAATGCCGCGTCGTCGCTGGCGAGAAACAGCGCGGCTTTTGCGACGTCCCAAGCTGTTCCCATCTTGCCGCCGAGTGGGACTTTGACGTCTCTCGCGGCGATCACCTCCTCACGCGTCGCACCGCCGCGGCCCACCCTGTTTTCGACTGCCATGGGCGTGTTCATCAGGCCAGGCAGGATCGAGTTGACGCGGATCCCGAACTCGGCGTTGGTGGCGGCGACATTGTTGACCAACGCGTTGACGCCGGCTTTGGAGGTGCGATAAGCGATATTGGGATAGTTGGTAATCGCCGCGACCGAAGATATGCACACAATCGCGCCACTTTGCTGGGTGCGCATGATCGGTAGCACGTGTTTGCAGGCGAGGACCATACCGCGCAGGTTGATGTTGGTGATGAGCTCGAATGAGTCGGCGTCGGTCTCGGTGACTGGTGCGTCGCCCGCGGACAGGCTGACGCCGACGTTGTTGTGCAGTACGTCGATCCGCCCGCCGTACTGTCGCACGCAAGTGTCGACGGCGCGGACGATGTCCGCCTCGCTGGTGACGTCGGCCGCAACGGCAATCGCGTGACCGCCCTCTTTGACGATCTGCTCGACGGTTGCCTGTGCCGCGGCGAGATCGCGATCGGCCGCGACTACTCGCGCACCTTCGCGCGCGAACAGTACCGCGGTCGCGCGGCCGTTGCCGACGGATTCGCCTGGTGTCTGCCCGGCGCCAAACACGAGGGCAACTTTGCCTGCCAGCTTGAGTTTTTCGTCAGTCAACGTCTCGCCCCTTTTCGATGTCTGCCTCCATGCATATAAGCACACGGCCCGCTGTCGGTCGCCGGCTATTTGCCAGGGGGTCGCGGCGGCCGCCCAGGGCGACCGGCTCCAGCGGCCGCTTTCGCCGCGGCACTGGCGATCTTCTTTCCCGCGACCTTGGCTTTCGACGGCGCCGGGCGTGGCAGTCGGGGCATGACAACGACCGGACAGTCCGCCTGCACCACCAGCTCGGCGGCGATCCGATGTGCCGAGACATTCGTGTCGCGCGGCGAGCCGAGCACGATGAGGGTGGCATTTTTGCTCATTCTGCGCAGGACTGGTCCGGGTGAGCCACGGAGCGTCTCGCAGTCGACCTCATTGTCCTCGCCAAGGGCAGCAGCGACGTATTTGCGCAACTTCTCATCGGCGGTGGCCTTCGGGTCCGCCGGCCCGTGGACGGTAGGTATTGGTGGCCGCATGGCCGGTGCAGCGGGTGCGCGAGACGGTCGCCAGGCCATCACTGCGTGCAGTGAAAGGCCACGCTCATGGGCGAAGTCGGCTGCCCACTGCAGCGCTGTTGGCGATCCGCTGCGGGTGCTCACGCCGACGACGACCCCGCCCATCTCCGGAATTGTCATGATCGTGCCTCGCTCATCTCACCTTGGCCGGGTGGTTGTTCGGCTGCGGACAGCGGCGTGGCGATGTCTTCCAAGGACTTCCGTTCGGCGTCTATGCCGATGAACCAGGCCACCAAGCCGCCGATGACCATGATGCTGGCGCCGATGACGTAGCCCCACGTCAATGGGCCGGTCGGCGGTGCGTGTCCGGTTGACGCGAGAGCGTCCGGATTCCCGATGAGCTTGCCGAACAGCCACGGCGCGACCACCCCGCCGGCCCCTTGGGAGATCGCGAAGAAGTACGAGATCGCCTGTCCGCGAAGCTCAAGTGGAAAGATCTCGCTGACGGTGAGGTACGCCGAGGACGCACCGGCCGAGGCGAAGAAGAAGATGACGCACCACAGGATCGTCTGTGTCGTCGCGGTCAAGATCCCCGCGTTGAACATGAACGCGGTGATGAACAGCAAGATCCCGGATCCTCCGTACGTCGCGAGAATCATCTTGCGACGCCCGATGGTGTCGAAGAGGTGTCCTAGTAACAACGGGCCCAGCAGGTTGCCCAGCGCGAACGGCAGGAAGTACAGCGGGATCGAACCCGCCGGGATTCCGTAGAACGTCTTCAGAACCAAGGCATAGCTGAAGAAGATCGCGTTGTAGAGGAACGCCTGGGTGACCATCATGGTGAAGCCGAGCACCGACCGCTTCGGGTACTTGCCGAAGAAGATCTTCGTCAGTTCGGCGAAGCCGAGGGGCGGCGTCTCTTTGAGCGTGATCGCCTTTGAGTCCGGGACCGGCTCAAGCTCGACGCCGCGCGCCTCGATTCGTTTCTCGATGTCGTCGACGGTGCGTTTCGCCTCCTCCTCGCGCCCATGCGTCATTAGCCAGCGCGGGCTCTCAGGGATGGTCCGACGTAGGAAGATGATGACCAGGCCCAGGACGGGACCGATAAAGAACCCGATACGCCAGCCCCAGTCGATCGATACGTTGTTGGAGAACAGGTACAGCCCGACGAGGTTGCCGAGCAGCGCGCCACCCCAATACGTCCCGTTGACGGCGATATCCACCCTGCCGCGGTACTTTGCGGGGATCAACTCGTCGATCGCGGAGTTGATAGCCGTATATTCGCCGCCGATGCCCGTGCCCGCGACGAAGCGGAACAGCGCCAATGACCAGAAGTCCCAGGCGAATCCGCCGAGGCCGCTGCCAACGAGGTAAATCGCGAGCGTGATGATGAATAGTTTGCGACGCCCTAGCTTGTCGGTGATCCGCCCGAATACCAGCGCGCCGACGACCTCGCCGGCGAGGTAGATCGATCCGAGTGCGCCGAACTCCGCCGCGCTCAAGTGCATCGAGCCCGCGGCGTCGGTCAACGATGGCCCATTAAGGGAGACGATCTGGATCTCGAGTCCGTCAAGGATCCACGACACCCCGAGCCCGACGACGACGATCCAGTGGAATCGAGTCCACGGCAGCCGGTCCATCCGCGCCGGAACAGTACTTCGAACGACGACTGGGTCCGGCGTCGCGGACGTGGTGCTCATGCGCAGGCCTCGATCGGTGAGGCGATCCGCTGGTGCCAGCAGTCTATGGCCGTTGTGTCTGATTCGAGTGACATAGTTTGCTCCTCGACGTGCGTTCCGAGCGGCCCCCGCGCACACCTTGGAGGTGTGCCCATTTAGTTGTCGTACTGCGATGCATCATCCGTGCGTGCTCCACAGGGTGCCGAAGAAACGTAGCGCCGCGCATGTGTGATCCGCGTTTAGATATCGGTGAGCAGGCCGTGTGGTCACGCGACGGGAGTGACGGTCCGTTCCCGCTTGGCTTCGACTCGAAACAGCAATGCGCTGAGTACGGCGCCGATGAGCAGTGCCACGGCCGAGGTCCACATCGCGGCGTGCAAACCGCTGACGAAAGACTCCTGGTCGCGCGGGTTCAGCCGCGCGCCACCGCCGCTTCGTCCGGGGATGTTGGCGTACACCAGCGCTCCGAGCACCGCTACGCCGAGCAACTGGCCAACCTGACGCACTGAGTTGAGAATGGCCGAGGCCATGCCCGCGTGGGAGGCGTCGACGGCGGCCATCGCGATCGCGGCCATCGGTGACATGCTGAGGCCGATCCCGAAGCCGAAGATGGCAAAGTTCCACCAGATGAGCGAACCCGGCGTCGTGGTGTCGAGCCGTAGAAGGCCGAGTGTGCCCGCCGCGCAGACCACCAGGCCGATGAGTAGTGGCCATTTCGCGCCGATCCGGCCGACCAGATGCCCGGACACCGTCGAGGCGACCGCGAACGCGATCCCAAGTGCGGCGACGTTGATACCGGCGTGCAGCGCGTCCAGGCCTTGCACCTGCTGGAAGTAGGCGCTGAAGTAGACGATGCTTCCGGTGAATGCGAAAAAGACCACCAGTCCGGCGATATTGGCCGCCGCGAACCTAGGCAGCAGATATAACCGTACGTCGATAAGCGGATCGGCCAGGCGTCGTTCGACTAGCACGAAGATCGTCAGCGTGACGAGGCTGAGTGCGAACATGCCGAGGATGAGCGGCGATCCCCAGCCGTGGTTTTGTCCCTCGATGATCGCAAATGCCAGCGCACCAACGCCGACAATAGTTAGCACAGCACCCGAAAGGTCGAACCGCGCCTTGTTCGTCAGTTTCGCCAGCCGTGGCACGTAGCGTGCGGCGATTGCGATCAGCAGCAGGCTCAACGGCACGTTGATCAGGAAGACCCACCGCCAGCCCCAGCCATCGACGATCACGCCGCCGACAATTGGGCCGACGGCCATCGCGAGCCCCGAGCTGGTCGACCACAGTCCGAGCGCGAATGCCCGTCTTGCGGGGTCGTCGAACGCCGCCCGGACGATGTTGAGGCTGCCGGGCACGAGCAGGGCCGGCCCGATTGCCTGGATTACTCGCCCGATCAGGACCATTTCGATAGTTGGGGCGAGGCCGGTCATTAGGGAGCCGGTCGCGAAGATCGCGATGCCGACCATAAAGACTCCCTTGCGCCCCAGGCGATCGCCGAGTACGCCGCCGGTCATCAGCAGGCTCGCGAGGACGAGTACGTAGCTGTCGACGATCCACTGCAGGTCGGTCGCACTGGCGTCGAGGTGCTCGCCCATGGTCGGTAGTGCCACGCTGACCACCGTGGTGGACACGACCGAGAGGAACTGTCCGGCAGCGGCGACGAGCAGGGTGAGCCATGCTCCGGTACTAGTAGCGGGTCTAGCCATGACGCTGTTCCTGGTGGGCGAGGTCCGGTGTGCTCTCGTTGGCTCGGTCGGGCCGATCACGCCGGAAGAGTACGACGCCGAGCGCGGCAGTGACGAGTACGGCGATGCCCGAGATGAGGAGCGCGACTCGCAGCCCGCTGACGAACGCGGCGCCGTCGGCGTGCGAAAACACGTGTCCGGTGGTGGTCGTCGTCGACAAGTGGCCGTAGGCGAAGACGCCGAATACCGCGACGCCGAGGACCTGGCCGATCTGCCGGACCGCGTTGAGCACGGCCGAGGCCATGCCGGCATGCTCTGCGTCGACCGCCGAGATACTGATCGCGGTCATCGGCGTGAGGCTCAGCCCGATACCGAAGCCGAAGATGGCGAGCATCCACCACAGCCCGGCGATCCCGGTATCGGGAGTGAGCCGCAGCAGGGTCAAGGTGGCGCAGCCGATTATCACCAGGCCGATAGTGAGCGGCCAGTGTGCGCCGAGGCGCCCAACGAGGAATCCGGCCAGCGGCCCGACGACCGCGAATGCCAGGCCGAGGCTCGATACGCCGAGTCCGGCCGCGATGGCGGAGTAGCCGGCGACTTGCTGGAGGAAGACGCTGAAGTAGACAATGATGCCTATATATACGAAGAAGACGACGAACCCGGCGACGTTGGATGCGGTGAAGCTCGGCCGGCGGAAGAGGTCGAGATTGATCAGTGGTTCGGTGATCTGCCGTTCGACGAGGATGAAGGCGGCCATCGCCGCCGCGCCGACGACGAATGCGGTCAGGATGAGCGGGGAGGTCCAGCCGTGGTCCTGGCCTTCGATGATGGCGAAGGCGAGGCACGCGATGCCGACCGTGGTCAGTGCCACGCCGGTCCAGTCGAAGCGTGCACGGACAGACGACCGGCCCAATTTCGGGATGTAGCGGATGCTGACGAGGAGCATCACGATTCCAAGCGGCACGTTTATTAGGAATACCCAGCGCCATCCGACTGCGTCCACGATGGCGCCGCCGACGGCCGGCCCGACGGCCATCGCGACTCCCGATCCGGTGGACCACAGGCCCAGCGCTAGCGCGCGTTGGCGCGGGTCGTCGAACAGCGCGCGGATGATCGTGACGCTCCCCGGTATCACGATGGCCGGGCCGAGTCCCTGGATGACACGTCCGATGAGGAGTGGCGCGATTGATGGTGCCAGGCCGGCCACGAGCGAACCGGTCGCGAACAGTGCGATACCGACAATGAATACGCCCTTGCGCCCAAAGCGATCGCCGGCCACTCCACAAGCGACCAGCAGGCTGGCGTAGACGATGATGTAGCCATCGACGATCCATTGCAGGTCGGTCGCGTTTGCTGGGAGGTCCCGCCCTATATCGGGCAGGGCGACGCTCACCAGCGTCACCGACATGACTGTCATGAACAGTCCGCCGGTGACGACACCGAGACCCGACCACGCTGTGCGCCGGGTCTCGGCGCCGGATGCTGAGCTCACGCTCTGATACTGGTTCTTTAGAACTCGGTTTTGCCTTCGGCGACGAGTTTCTCCAACAGCGGTGCGGGCGTCCAGAACTCGCCGTGCTGCTTATGCAGGGTCTGGATCTTCGCCAGCGTCACATCGAGTCCGAGCGACTGCGCGTAGTACATCGGGCCACCCCGGTACGCCGGGAAACCGTAACCATTGACATACACGACATCGATATCCGACGCGCGCTGCGCGATGCCTTCTTCGAGGATTTTCGCGCCTTCGTTCACCAGCGCGAGGATGCACCGCTCGACGATCTCCTCGTCGGTGACGGTACGCCGCTCGATGCCGGCGTCTTTCGCGCACTGCGCGATGATCTCATCGACCGCGGGATCTGGGATCGGTGTCCGGTTGCCGTCTTCGTAGCGGTAGAACCCGGCGCCGGTCTTCTGCCCAAACCGGCCCGCCTCACACAACCGGTCCGCGACGGCGGAGTAGCGCAGGTCTTTACGCCGGGTTGGTTCGAGCCGCTTCCGCGTGGCCCAGCTGATATCTAGGCCGGCGAGGTCGGACATCGCGATTGGGCCCATCGCCAGCCCGAAGTCCATCAGCGCGCCGTCGACCTGCTGCGGGGACGCTCCATCCTCGAGTAGGAAGTCCGCTTCGCGCTTGTACGGCGAGAGCATGCGGTTGCCGATGAACCCTTCGCACACCTTCGCCAGAACGGGGATCTTGCCGACCTTCTGCGCGGTCTTCATGCTCGTCGCGATCACGTCCGCCGCGGTCGCATCACCGCGCACCACCTCCAGCAGTTTCATCACGTTGGCGGGGCTGAAGAAGTGCAGCCCGATCACGTCGGCGGGCCGCTTGGTGACCGACGCGATCTCGTTGATGTCCAGCCGGGAGGTGTTCGAGGCCAGGATCGCGCCGGGTTTGCAGATCGCGTCGAGCTTGGTGAAGATGTCCTTCTTGACGTCCATCTCCTCGAACACTGCCTCGATGACCAGGTCCGCGTCGGCCGCGTCTTCGAGTTTCAAGGTGGGCGTGATCAGCCCCATCCGCGTCGTGACCTGCTCGGCGGTGAGCTTGCCCTTCGACGCGGTCACGTCGTAGTTGCGCTGGATATTGCCCAGCCCGCGGTCGAGGCCGGCTTGTTCCTGTTCGATCAGGGTGACCGGGATGCCCGCGTTGACGAACACCATGGTGATCCCGCCACCCATCGTGCCGGCGCCGATGATCGCGACCTTCTCCACCTTGCGCAGTGGCGTGTCCTTGGGTACGTCGGCGACCTTCGCTGCTTCTCGGTCGGCGAAGAAGATATGCCGCAGGGCGGCGGACTCGGGTCCGGCGATGAGCTTGACGAACTCGTCGCGCTCGGCCACGAGGCCCGCTTCGGTATCGAGCTTGGTCGCCGCTTCGACGCTGTTGATGGCGGCGTGCTGGGCCAGGCCGTTACGGGCGTTGCGGCGTACTGCTTTGCGTGCGGCCTCGAAGTCGACGCCGTCGGCGTCGGCCGGCGGACGCTTGTCGACAACTGGTAGTTGTTTGCTGCGTGCTGCGACCTCTTTAGCGAAGGCGATCCCGGCTTCGACTGGATCTCCCTCGAAGTTCCCATCGACGACGCCGAGTTCGGCGGCCTTCGCGCCGGTGACGGGCGTGCCTTGCTGGATCATGTCCAGCGCCTTCTTCGCGCCGATGATGCGTGGCAGGCGCTGAGTGCCACCGCCACCCGGGATGAGACCGAGGTTGACCTCGGGGAGACCGATCTGGGCGTTGTTCTCCGCAATTCGATAATGGCAGGCAAGTGCGAGCTCAAGGCCGCCACCGAGCGCGAACCCGTGGATCGCCGCGATCACAGGCTTCGGCAGCCCCTGCATCTTCACGATGATGTTGCCCAATGATGGCTCGGCGTTGGACGCTGCGGTGTTGAACTGGCGGATGTCCGCGCCGCCGCAGAATGCGCGGCCGTCGCCGGCGATAACCACGGCGGTAACTGCGTCGTCGGCCGCGGCCTTGGTGATGCCGGCGTCGAGGCCGGCGCGGATTGTGTCTCCTAGGCCGTTGACCGGCGGGTTGGCGAGGATGACGACGGCGACGCCGTCCTTTACGCCGTACCGGACGGTGGCCGAGACATCGCTGAAGTCGATCGAGTTACTCATCAGGTGCACGCATTCCCTAACTCAAGAAGTGTCGGATCCTTCTCAGGCTATGTGTCGCGCTTGAGCGCAGGAACCCCGCATTGATACTTCCGGTGAAGACACACGCGACCGATCGAGCGATTTGCACCGGTCACGATTGAGGCGCGACCGCTGAGGCCAAGTTCCATAGCTTCGATTTGCCTACTATGTCCACTCGTTCTCAGCGGCGCGCCCGCGGTCGCTTCGGTCAGGCTACTTGCCGACCTTGAGGTCTTTTGCCTCCTGCGAGGCACTAATATCGTCGACTATCTTGAGCCCGCCTTCGACGGAGGTATCGACTTGCTCGATGTACGTTGCGCGTGTCGGCGGCTGGCCTGGCTTGGAGTAGTCGAGCGGTGCGGTGAGCCCCTTGGTGTCGACCTTCACCTGGCGCGCGGCGTCCAAGATCCCCTTGCGCGTGAGGTCTTTGTTCTTGCACGCTTTGGTCAGCACCGCTTCGTACGCCATCGCGAAGGAGTAGCCCTGCTCGACCGCGTCCTGCGGCTTATCGGTGAACTTCGCGTGGTAGCTCTCAGCGATGTGTTGGGTAATCGGCTGAGGCGCATTGAACGGAAGGTAAGGCACCACCCGGTAGTAGTTCGCGAACGAGTCCTTGGCAGGTGTATCAAGCAAAGTAGGGGCAAATGATGGGCCGTTCCCGACTACCGGAACATCACTCATGCCCTGCGCCGACATTGCGGTGAGGATCGAGCCGGTCTGGGTGGGGGTCGTCGTGATGAGGACGGCCTTCACGCCTGCCGACTTGAGACTCGTTACTGCCGGTGTCAGATCTGAGTCCTCGCCGGTCACCTTCGCGGGCACGATCGTCTGGTTGTGCTGCTTGGCATACGCCTTGGAGCCGGACAGCCCGTCGCCGCCGTATTCCCCGTCGACGTAGATGTGCCCAATCTTGTCGCCGTCGGCGATCAGACCGCTCTTCTGGGCGTACGCCATCCCGTTGACCATCTCGATCGCGTACGTCGCACCCACCTGCAGCAGAGCCTTGCTCTCGAGATTGCCGGACGCCCAGGATGCCGGAATCGACAGCATGTCGTCGCTCTCGAGCTGCGGCTTGAGGGCGGCGGCGATCGGCGAGCCAAGCACCTGCACCATGCCGGCAACCTTGTCCTTCATCGAGGCATACAGCGTCAGGGCCTTGTCGGCGTGGTATCCGTTGTCCTGAATGTCGAGCTTGATGTCGCGCCCGCAGATGCCACCGGCCTTATTGACGTCGTCCACCCAGATTTGCTGCCCTTGCGTGATTCCGAGTCCGATGACCTTAAACGCGCCAGACTGGTCGGTCATGGCGCCTAAGGTGATTGAGTCGTCGGTGACCCCGTAGTCGTATTTGACACCGTCCTTACCGGTTTGGTTGGCGCCGGAGGTGCCGCCCTTTGTGCTGCACCCGGTGAGCGCCAGGCCCAGGACGAGCGAGCCGCAAATAAGGGCGCGGTTGATCAATCGCATGTAGTTATCTCCCAGTCGCCCGCGGTAGGGGTCTCGGGGGAGTTGTCGTCGCGGGCGGCGTTCAGGTTTATCACGCAGGCCCTTTCGCCGTTTCCGGCGGGCCGCGGCCCCAAAGCGCGACAGGCCCTAAGATCATGACAATGCCGGGAAATTACGACGCTGTCGCGTCACGGGCGCGCCCGGCAGGGATCGAACCTGCGGCCTGCCGCTTAGAAGGCGGTTGCTCTATCCGCTGAGCTACGGGCGCGTGGAAACGCTCAAAATTCTATCGGCACGTACCCGAGACGTCGCGGTGGCCCATTTGCGAGCGGTGAACGCCGCAACATGACCAAACCAGCCCGATACGATGGCCGGATGGATAGCCGCAAAACGTTCATCTGGGTCGCCGTCGCGCTCGCTGCACTGTTGGTGATCTTTGGCGTCCTCTCCCTGGCGACCGGCAACGCGGGTTTCATCCTGTGGGCGATAGCGCCGATCGCAATGGCATTCGCGACCGTCGTCACTGCTCTTCGCGGCGCCACAAAGGGTGAGCGCAAACGTGACCGCGATGCCCGCATCGCGGCCCGCAAGGCCGCAGCGAAAGCTCATGGTCACGCCGGTAACTAGCGCTCGCAGACCACCGAGACCGACCGGCTAGTCTAGGTCGCGCCCGGCCGGCAACGCGCGCATAATCACAACGATCGGTGTCCGATTGCGCCCGTCGTTGTGCGCCGCGGCGCGCGATACGCCAAGATAGGCATGCACCGCATCCGCGGTACCGCATTGCCACCACGCCGAGGAAGGGCAGTCAATGTCTGCAATTACTGCTGATCAGGTCAAGTCCGACGTAGCCGAATACCTGCAGCTTGACCCGTCGCGACTGTCCCAGTATGCGCTGCTGACCGAAGATCTCGGCGTCGACTCGTTGACCGCAATCGAGATGTCCATCCAGCTCGAGGGCCGCTATGACATCGACATTTCCGACGAGGAGCTCGCCGACGTATCGACGTACGGCGACCTCGAAAAACTCGTTCTGAGCAAGACTGGAGAGAAGTAACAGTGCATGAAACACGCGACGGCCGCCGAGTCGTCATCACCGGCCTCGGGGTCGTAGCCCCCTGCGGGACTGGCCTTGACGCATTCTGGAATGGTCTCGGCGCGCCGGTGGCGCCCAGCGTTATGCGCACGGTCCAGGACTTCGACCCCAAGGCCTACGGTCTTAAGCACGTTGATGCCCGGCGCCTGGACAGATTCGCACAGATTGCGTACGCCGCGGGCAAAATGGCGCTGGAGGATGCGTTCGAAGACGGCGACGTGTCCGAATACAGCGAATGGAAACGCGGAATCATCATGGGCACCGGCATTGGCGGAGCCTTTTCGTGGGAGGCCAATGCCGAGGCGCTCATGACCAAGGGTGAGCGGGCGGTGTCGCCGTTGACCGTGCCGATGGTGATGCCCAACGCCGGATCGGCGGCCCTGTCGATGCGGCTCGGATTCCGCGGACCGGTCGAGACGGTGACCACGGCATGCGCGTCGGGTACCCATGCGATCGCCAACGGCGCGAAGCTGATCGCGTCCGGACGCTGCGACGTCATGCTTGTCGGCGGCAGTGACGCCTGCCAGACGGGCGTCATGAATGGTGGGTTCACGAACATGAAGGCGTTGTCGAGCAGCGGGATCTCACGGCCGTTCGACACCGAGCGTGACGGGTTCTGCTCGGCCGAGGCCGGCGGCGTACTCGTGCTCGAAGAGTTGGCGCACGCACGCAAGCGCGGCGCCCGGATCTACGCCGAAGTTGCCGGCTCCGGGTCGACCGCAGACGCTCACCACATCACCGCGCCCGATCCAGAAGGTGCCGGCGCCGTAATGTGCATGCGCGCCGCGCTCGAGGATGCCGGGCTCGAGGCGGGCCAGATCACCCACATCAATGCGCACGGTACGTCGACGCCGCTCAACGACGCGGCCGAGAGCGGGGCTGTCGCCAAGCTGTTTGGCACCGATCCGGGACCGGCGATGACGTCGATCAAGGGCGTCACCGGGCACTCACTTGGCGCGGCCGGCGCGGTCGAGGGCGTCGCGTTGGCGCTCAGCTTCCATAACAAGAAGATCCCGCCGACGATGCACACCGAAAACGTGGACCCGAAGATAGAAGTCGACATCGTGCGTGAGTGGCGCGACTGGGAGCCCGGTCCGGCGATCAGCAACAGCTTCGCCTTCGGTGGTCACAACGGATCGGTAATCTTCACGCCCGTCCCGGCCTGAGCGAGCTCGCCGAGCTTCGGCGGATTTCGTACCGGGTCATAACGTAGCGCAGCGATCATCATCGCGGTCGCCGTCAGTGCGCAGAGCGCGGCGATGGCGGTGATGAACGCGCGCGGTGTAGTGCCGGCACCGAGTGCCTGTGAGATGACGACCTCGCCAACGACACACGCCCAAATGAAGATGAGTCGTCGGCGACGCAGCATCGACAGCCCGCCGTACAGGCCGAACTGAGCCAACGCCAACCCTGAGCCGGCCACCGCGAATAGCCATGCCTCGGATCCGAGGTCGGGATAGTGCTCGCCGCCGACGATAAAGGCGGCCACGCCACCAAGAACGGCGCAGGCAAGGATGGTCAGTGCGGCGAGCCCACCGACCAGCATCAGGCCTCGCCGGACCGTCGCGCGGTGCTTGTCGATGATCGACAGGTCGGCAAAGAGCATCAGGCTGACCGGCTGCGGAAGCCACAGCGCGGCCTTGAAGATCACCGCGCCGGCGGCGTACAGGCCGGCGTCGTTGGGGGACAGGACGTTACGTGCCAGGACCAGGTCGAGACTGCTCAGCAGTAGAAACGCCCCGTGGGCATGGGACGCGTGCGCGATCTCGTGAAGGTATCGACCGATCCGCGCTCGCGGGTCGATCGGTCTGTCGTACGACGTGCGGACCGCGGGCCGTAGGCAGACCGCCGCCGCGAGACACAGCCCGATTCCGGTACCAACCAGTGCTCCGCTGGAGTTGTGGGTGAGCATCAGCCCGGCGATGCCGCCGCCGACCCGGCCGACTCCCATGAGCCCGAGCGCGAGACACAACCAGAACCACCGCTGACGTCCCTGTGCCGCGCCCTGGGCTAACCCGAGTACGCCGAGCGCAGGCACCGCGAGCGCCGCGCCGTACACCCCGACGTACGAGTCGATATGCAGGAACCCGGCAATCAGTGGCGCGCACAGGGCCATCACGACTCCGCACCCGGTCGCGACCGCAAGGCTCGCGCGCACGGCACCGGCCGGGACCGTGCCGGTGGCGGTACGCCGGGCGATCGCGGTCTGGATGGCGAACGACGGGATCGTCGCGATCAGCACCAGATTCAGCAGCGCGAGCGTCTCGCCGTACGTCGAGCGGTCCAGCAGCCGTGCCGCGACCAGAAACAGCAGGTAGCTCAGGACATTGGAGAAGATCGTGACGGCCGGAACGTAGATGTTTTCTGGCGAGCGCGATCGTGTCCGAAAGCTCGTCGCCACAAACCCACACCTTCTCGATCGTCCGCACCTGCCGCAGGACTTCTCCGCGATCATACGGTTGGATCGCGGCGCTCGCAGCCGGGTAACGGGCTGCTCGAACTTGCGGACCGCGTGCTGAGAGAATAGACAGTGTTTTGCCGCGCAGAGCGCGGCGCAGTCGAACTCATCTTGGCAACCGGGCCGGGTATCGGCGTACGACGGACAAGGCACACGAAAGGTCAGCCCCAGTGGCTCAGTACATATACACCATGCGTAAGGCGCGCAAGGCGCACGGCGACAAGGTCATTCTCGATGATGTGACGCTGGCGTTTTTGCCGGGCGCGAAGATCGGCGTTGTCGGGCCTAATGGCGCCGGCAAGTCCAGCGTTCTGAAAATCATGGCCGGCCTCGATACGCCGTCAAATGGCGACGCGGACCTGAGCCCCGGCTACACCGTCGGGATACTGATGCAGGAGCCCAGGCTCAACGAGGACCTCGACGTACGCGGCAATGTTGAAGAGGCGGTCAAGGCCACCCGCGAACTACTGCAGAAGTTCGAAGAGGTCAGCGCGAAGATGGGCGAGCCGGACGCGGACTTCGACGCGCTGATGGCCGAGCAGGGCGACCTGATGGAGAAGATCGAGCACGCCGACGCGTGGGAGCTCGACTCGCACATCGAGCAGGCGATGGATGCGTTGCGCTGCCCGCCGCCGGATGCCGACGTGAGGCTGCTGTCCGGTGGCGAGAAGCGCCGGGTCGCGCTGTGCAAGTTGCTGCTGGAAGCTCCCGACCTGCTGCTGCTCGATGAACCGACCAACCACCTCGACGCCGAGTCCGTGCAGTGGCTCGAGCAGCATCTCGAGAAGTACGCCGGCACCGTTGTCGCGGTCACTCACGACCGGTACTTCCTCGATAACGTCGCGCAGTGGATCCTGGAGCTGGACCGCGGGCGGGCGATCGCCTACGAAGGCAACTACTCGACGTACCTGGAGAAGAAGTCGGCGCGACTGGCTGTCGAGGGCAAGAAGGACGCCAAGCGTAAAAAGCGCCTCGACGAAGAGCTCGAGTGGGTCCGCTCCAACGCCAAGGGTCGGCAAGCCAAGAGCAAGGCGCGACTGGCCCGTTACGAGGAGATGGCGACCGAGGCCGAGAAGACCCGCAAGCTCGACTTCGAGGAGATTCAGATCCCGCCAGGTCCGCGACTCGGCTCGATCGTGGTCGAGTCCGACGGCCTGACCAAGGGTTTCGACGACCGTCTGCTCATGGACAACCTGTCCTTCACCTTGCCGCCGAACGGCATCGTCGGTGTCATTGGTCCGAACGGCGCAGGCAAGACGACGCTATTTAAGATGATTGTCGGCGAAGAGCAGCCGGACTCCGGCAAGCTCAAGATCGGCGAGACGGTCAAGATCTCCTTCGTCGACCAGAGCCGCTCGGGTATCGATGACAAGAAGAGTGTCTGGGAGGTTGTGTCCGACGGGCTGGACTACATGAAGGTCGGGCAGGTCGAGATGCCGTCCCGCGCCTACATCGGTGCCTTCGGTTTCAAGGGTCCAGACCAGCAGAAGCCGGCCGGCGTTCTGTCCGGCGGCGAGCGCAACCGGCTCAACCTCGCTCTGACGCTCAAGCAGGGCGGCAACATGATCCTGCTCGACGAGCCGACGAACGATCTTGACGTGGAGACGCTTTCGAGCCTGGAAAACGCGCTGCTGGAGTTCCCGGGCTGCGTCGTGGTCACGTCCCACGACCGGTGGTTCCTAGATCGCATCGCGACCCACATCCTTGCCTATGAAGGCGACTCGCAGTGGTTCTGGTTTGAGGGCAACTTCGAGTCCTACGAGAAGAACAAGATCGACCGGCTTGGCGCCGAGGCCGCGCGGCCAAGCCGTGCGACGTACCGCAAGCTGACGCGCGGTTAGTGGTGGGTGAGGCAGTCGTGGAGGAGTCGTCCGTGCGCGAGACCTACATCCATCCGGTACACCTTCGGTGGTCCGACGAGGATCGCAATGGGCACGTCAACAACAGCAAGTTCATGACATACACCGAGGACGCCCGCATCGCCTGGCTCGGGGTGATGCGCGCGCAGACCGGTGCCGGCCCGGGCAGTGAAGGAGTCATCCTCGCCAGCCTGCATTGCGAATACAAGGCGCAGGTCCACTTCGCGCACACGAAGGAGCTTGAGGTCCTAAATACGGTGCGCCGGATCGGGTCGTCGTCGGTGGAGCTGCACCAGACGGTCCAGGTGCCCGGAGCCGAGGTCGTCGCCGACCTCATCACGGTGCTGGTCAGCTTTGACTACGACGCCGGTCGCGCGGCGCCGTGGGGCGACGAGCAACGGGCATGGCTAGGTAAATATGTAGAGGGCGTCGGCGACGCGGCAGCGGTTTAGATAGCAATCCAGGAGAGGGAACTACCTGTGGGCGAGTCATACGTATACGAGGTGCAGTTGCGGTGGTCGGACGAGGACCGGATGGGGCACCTCAACAACACGCGCTACCTGACATTTGCCGAGGACGCCCGGACCCGGTGGTTCGCGATGGTCCCGGCGTATGACGGCAAGACTCACGCGAGCTCGATCGTGGCCCGGATGGAGGTCGACTACATTCGGCAGGTTCGCACCGCAGACAACGACTGGCTGAAGGTCGTCAACACCGTTGTCGGTATCGGTCGCTCGTCGGTACGCCTGCAGCAGGAGATTCAGCGGATGAACGGCGAGGTCGTCAATCGGGTGATCGCGACCCAGGTCAACTTCGACTACGACAACAACTCGTCGTTGCCCTGGAGTGACACCCAGCGCGCCTGGCTGACGAAGTTCGCCCACGCGACTCCGGCCGTCGGCGACACCGTGAGCGCCGGAAAGGCCTGAGAGATGGCTTTCTCGACGCTTATCCCGTTGCGGTGGGGTGACATGGATGCCTACGGACACGTCAACAACGTCGTGTTCCTCAGCTATCTCGAACAGGCCCGCGTCAACGCCTTTCACTCGACGCCGGACGACCGCAGCGGCGCGGCCCTGCTCAAAGAGGGCGTCGTGGTCGTCGAGCACACGATCCGCTATAGGCGCCAGCTTCCGTATTCCAGCGTGCCGCTGCGCATCGTGTGCTGGACCGACGAGATCAAGAGCGCGACCTACACCACGGCGTACAAGCTCTGGAATGACGCGGGTGAGGAGCCGGAGCTCGTCGCGACGGCCAAGACGTTGCTGGCGCCGGTCGACTTCGCCACGGGCCGGCCACGGCGGCTCACCCCCGAGGAACGGACATTCCTCGGCAGGTTCGGTCCTGAGGAGTCCTCCCATTAGCACTGCGTGGTACCCCGACAGCGCGAACGACCGTCAGGACCTCGCGACCTTCCTTGGTCGCGTACGACGATTGTCTTCGGACGCGACCGTGCGGATCCAGACCGCCGGCGAGCGTTCGGTGATCTGGGCGATCGTCCTGGGCACCCTCGTACGGCGCGAGTTTCACGGACGACTCGACGGAGCAGCCGACATCGCCGTCAGCGCGACGGACCTCGCCACGAATCTGGACGTGTCGGTATCGACCTCGGCGTACGTCGAGCTGCCCGCGTCCGCGGACACCAAGTGGCGTGGCACGATCCCGCCTGCCGCCGGCTGGCGACTTATCGAGGACATCCCGGCGCGCGCGCTCATCGATGCTGTCGAGGCGGCCGGCGCATCGCTGACCGACCTCGAGGATCATGCCCTTAACGCGGCCGCCGACTCAATGCTGTCCCAGCCGGTGCTTACTGTCGACGCGCCGGGGGAGACGCCGATCGAGTTGTCGCTACGCATACTGCTGTGCTTGACC
Organism: Antricoccus suffuscus; assembly: GCF_003003235.1. Taxonomy (NCBI): domain Bacteria; kingdom Bacillati; phylum Actinomycetota; class Actinomycetes; order Geodermatophilales; family Antricoccaceae; genus Antricoccus; species Antricoccus suffuscus. The sequence continues at coordinate 82,737 of NZ_PVUE01000017.1, read as the reverse complement.
CGCATGGGCTTCCTCGCAGGTGAGCGGGCCGACCCAGGTAACGTGGCTCGAGTCGCCGTAAACGGTCCATGGGTCATCATCGCGACCATGCAAGGTGCGGTGTACCGCCGTACCGGCACGATCGACCTGCTGGGCCTGTCGTAGGACTACAGCTGGCGCAACGGCCCCGCGCAAAATGACATACGCAAAATGACATAGAGGAGCTGGATCCGTGCACACCGAACCGGTAATCACCGAGGTCGATGACAGGGGCGTTGCCACGGTCACTCTCAATCGACCAGAAGCCAACAACGCCTATAACCGCGAGCTGATCGAAGGCCTCGCCGCCGCGCTCGACCAGCTGGAGGCGGCCGAGGATGTGCGGGTCGTGGTCGTCAAGGGCAACGGCCGGTTCTTCCAGGCCGGCGCCGATCTAAAGTGGATCAATGCCGTGCGCGGCGAGGACATAGATGAAAACCTCGACGTCTCGCGGATGACCGCCGCTGTAGTGGACCGGCTCAACCGCGTTCCGCTGCCGGTCGTGAGCCTGATCCAGGGCGGCTGCTTTGGCGGCGGCACCGGGATTGTGGCAGCCAGCGACGTCGCAATCGCCGCGGCCGACGCGATCTTCTCCATCACCGAAGTGCGTTGGGGCCTGCACGCGAGCATCATCATCCCGCAGCTAGCCGACGCGATGTCGGTGCGGCAGCTGCGGCGCTACGCACTGACCGCCGAGCGGTTCAGCGCCGCCGAGGCAATGCGGATCGGCCTGGTTCACCAGATTGTGCCGCCCGACCAGCTCGAGGAGTACGGCGAGAAAGTTATCGTCCAGCTGCTCGGCAACGCACCGGGCGCTATCGCGACCACCAAGGAACACATCCTCGACTACTCGCACGGCGCGTTTTCACCGGCCGGTTTCGAACGCATCGTGCGCAGCCACGCGGAGGCACGGCGCACCGCCGAAGCCGAGGAAGGGCTGGCGTCGTTTGCGCAGAAGCGCGATGCGTCCTGGCCGGTCGCAGAGCCGACCGAAGCTTAGGCCCCGGGATCAACCCAGATCGCCGCGTCGTTCGGTAACTTGCCGTTCTGCGGCGGCGTACTGCTCAGCAAGACTGTTCCGGCCGGTATGTCGACCGGCCCACCGGTCAGGTTGAGCGCACACACCATCCCATCGCTGCGGGCAAACGCGATCAGCCCGTCAGGGCCGTCTAGCCAACGCAGGCTCCGGTCGCCAAACGCGTTGCGGGAGCGTCGGATCGCCAGCGCCGTACGGTAGAGCCGAAGATGGCTGGCCGGGTCGGCTTCCTGCTGCTCGACGGACCGCTGCCCCCATCCCTCCGGCATCGGCAACCAGGTGCGCGAGGTGGTACTGAAGCCGTACGGCGCCGCGCTGCCGGCCCACGGAATCGGCACCCGGCAACCGTCGCGGCCGCGCTCGGTGTGCCCCGAACGTTCCCAGGTCGGGTCGCGCAGCGCGTCATCGGGCACGTGCACGTCCTCAAGACCGAGCTCGTCGCCCTGGTAGATGAACGGCGTACCTGGCAACGCCAGCTGCAGAAGAGCGGCGGCGCGGGCCCGCGCCCGGCCCGTCTTGCCACCGCCGTATCGCGTGGCGTGCCGAGAGATGTCGTGGTTGGACAACACCCAACAGGTCGGCGTACCGGTGCCGTCGACAGTCTTGATCGATTCGTCAATCGCGACTCGCAGCTCGTCCGGCGCCCACGCGGCCTCGGCCAGCCTGAAGTTGAAGGACATATGCAACTCGTCCGGCCGCAGGTAGAGGGCAAGACGGGTGCGGTCGGTGACCCAGACCTCGCCAACGGTGACCGTGTCGGGGTAGTCGTCCATTGTGCGGCGGATCCCGCGGTGAATGCTGTGTACGGCGTCGTTGTCCCAGCGGAAGTCGATCGCGCCATCCGGAACATTCCCGGCCGCGTCGAGTGTGGGCAGATCCGGTAGCCCGGCCGGTTTCGCCATCCCGTGCGCCACGTCGATGCGGAAGCCGTCGACCCCTCGATCCAGCCAGAACCGAAGCGTCCTGTCGAGGTCCGTGGCGGCCTCGGGGTTGTCCCAGTTGATATCCGGCTGCTCTGGGGCAAACAGGTGCAGGTAGACCTGACCGTCGGCTGTCCGCTCCCACGCCGGACCGCCGAATACAGCCGGCCAGTTATTGGGCAGCACGCCATCGTGCGCGTCTCGGAATATGTAACGGTCCCGCTCGGGGCTGCCCGGTGCCGCCTTGAGGGCCGCCTGAAACCACTCGTGCTGATCCGACGAGTGGTTCGGTACGACGTCGACAGTGACCCGCAAGCCGAGCCGTTTCGCCTCGGCGAGCATCGCGTCGAATGCAGCGAGATCGCCGTACAGCGGGTCAACTGTGCGTGGGTCCGCCACGTCGTACCCGCCGTCGGCCTGCGGCGAGGCATAGAACGGCGTGATCCACAGCGCGTCGATGCCGAGGCCCTTGAGGTACGGCAGACGGCTCTTGATGCCCATTAAATCGCCGGACCCGTCGCCGCTCGCGTCGGCGAACGAGCGGATATAAATCTGGTAGAAGACCGCGTCGTCCCACCACTGCTTGTCAGTCACGTCGTACCTCATCGATCGGTTCCGGGTGGTGCCGCTCTGAAGTTGCTCAGTCTGGCAGCGGTCCCGTCGATAGTGCCAGGTCTCCCGGGGCATTAGGGTCGATCGGCAGTGTGGTGGCCGGCACGACCGGATGCGATCCAGTGGTGATTTGTTTGTCCATGGGGGGACGCTCCGAGTCGCCGTCGACGTCGCGGTGGGCGTGCCACGTGAGCGCGAGCAGCAACAGTCCAGCGAGCGCCACCCGTGGTCCGGGCACGCTCACGGCCGCCTGCACTTCGTCGCCGCGGATTGCCAGACCTAGTACGAACAGCACCACGATAACTGCGGCGGCCAGCGTGCCGATCGTGGCGATCCGGTTGATCGACGGGCGCCGGGTGGCCAGCGGCAGCAGCGCCGCGCCCACACCGACGACCATGACGATCACGATGACGATATTGCTGATCATCAGTCCGGTAGCCGACGCCCAGTTGGTGCTGAACAGAAGCGAGAACGCGGTCATCTGGCCGGACTCCTCGCCGATGCCGGACACGATCACCCACGGCAACCATAAGGTGGCGACGGTGAGGACGGCGGCGACCGGCGCGATCACCCAGCGGGTGGACTGGCCGCGCGGTGGATGATCAAACGCGCGGACGAGCCAGATGACGCCGACGACGCTGACGAGTACGACGACGATCTTCACCAACAGCGGGTAGCGCCCCGACTCCGGCAGAAACACCGGGCCGAGGTCGGTGATCGCGCCAAGCGTGGGCAGCATGGCGACGTACGAAACCCACCTGTTGTGCGCGGCCAAGCCGATTGCGCCGACCACGACAGTCAGGATCGTCGACCATACGAGCTCTGGCCGAACGTCAACCGTCGGGCCGGAATGATCGCCATTCCACGGGATGAACATTGCGATCACCAACACCACGAACAACGACGCCAGAGCCCACCAGCTGACCGATTGGTGAGCCGGTGCGTGAGCGTTTTGCGCGCCCGCGGCGGTGGTCCGCGGATCGTGCCCGGGGGAGGAGAGAGGCATGGTGCCTTTAGTCTTATCGAATATCAGTGCCGGTGTGGCGGGTGTGACCACTACGGCGCGGAACCGTAACGGGGTCGTGATGCAGGCCAGTGACCTACTTCACGACGGCAGTCCGGGTGGGCGTTCCCTTGTCGCAGCAGACTGTTCCTTGTGAGGCCACATTAGGCGCGACAAGGTGAAGTCTCAGTCGACAAGAAACGCTAAGACTTGGCGCTACGGCTCGGCGCGATGGTCCGAAACGACGCGATTACTGGCTCGCGTTCTCCGGCGCGTTGACCATGGCGTGCGCGGCCATCACGAGATAGGCCCAGAACGTCTGGCGCTGTTCGGCGGTCAAGGACACCGAGTCGAGGCCGACCCCGATGTGATGCAGCCAGCGATCACGCTCGACCTCGCCGATCACGAATGGCTGGTGCCGCATCCGCAGTCGAGGGTGCCCGCGCACCTCGGAGTAAGTGCCAGGTCCGCCCCAGTACTGCTCCAAGAACAACTGAAAGCGGATCGCCGCCGGTCCGAGATCCTCCTCGGGGTACAGCGGTCGCAGGATCGGATCATTTGCGACGCCCTCATAAAAAGTCGCGACAATTTTCTCGAACGTGGGGGAGCCGCCGATCTCGGCGTAGAACGAACCGTCACTTCGTGACGCGGGGTCGGTCATTTACGGGTTTCCTCTGTTGGCGATGTTGGATCGCTCACCACGCTAGTCGGCAACATCGTCGCCGGCGACTTGATGCCGGCGCCGGCAAACGCGCTCGCAAGGCGCTGTTTGGCGATCCGGGCCGCACTGTATCGGGCCCGCGGAATGGTGGTGAGGACGGCACGCAGCGTCATCCCCAAGGCGGTCACGGTCTGTACGCCGAGTACCTCCGGTGCCTGTACATAAGTGTCTGCGAGTTCGGGGTCGTTGGCCATGTTGGCGAGCACCGACGCCATCAGGCTCTGCGCGTGCTCGATGTCTATGCCGTGAGCGACGGGCATGTCGACGATGACGGTCGCGGTGCCCTGGCTGCTGTTGCCGACCCTGATGATCTCGCCATTGCGGACATACCAGATCACACCCTCCGCATCGCGCACCCGCGTCGTGCGCAGCCCGACCGCCTCGATGGTGCCGGACGCCGCGCCGAGGTCAACGATGTCGCCGACGCCGTATTGGTCCTCAAGGATCATCGAGATGCCGTTGAGGTAGTCCTTGACGAGACTTTGCGCGCCGAAACCGAGGGCCACGCCGGCAATACCAGCACTCGCGATGATCGGCGCGAGGTTGATCCCGAGCTCACCGAGCACCAGGATGACGGCGATACTGCCGATGACAATCGAGATCACGCTCTGCAGCACCGAGCGGATCGTCTCCGCGCGCTGCCGCCGACGTTCGGCAAGTAGCCCGGTGGCGCGAACTGCGGCCTCCTTGGCCTTACCCTTCAGCGGCCGCAGCATCACTGGGACCTTGCCGTCCCCGGTGCGTTTGGTGAGTCGGCGTACGGCGCGGTGCATCAGGAACCGGGTTGCGATCGCGACCACGATGATGATCGCGATTCTGATGCCGGTGTGGAGAGCATCTTCGGCGTTCACGAATGCGGCTGCGTAGGTCACGCAGACCAGGATAGGTTCCCGGGCCGGTGAAGTGTTGTGTCGGTACGCACTCGACGCCGCGGCGCGATCCCCGAATGCGACCTGCATTGCTAACAAAACTTACTGAAAGTAATGTTAGTGATATGGCAAGACTCTCCGGGCGGCCGCTGTTAGGCACCAGCCGCGATCGCTCCTTGGCCGTCGGCGCGGTAGCGGAGCTCGACCGGATCACCGATGCGGTCGGTCGTGACCTCAATGTGCTGCTCAGCGCGGCACCGGGCGGCGGGACCACGACCACGTTGCATCGATTCGCCCGTACCGCCGTCCGCGAGCTCGGCCGGCACCCGCGGTTTGTCAATGCCGGCGGCGTCGAGACACCCAACGACCTGTTGCAGCAGCTGGCGGGGGACCTCACGCCGACAGTATCGGTCGTCGGTGGGGGCAGTGCTTACTCGATGTTTGCGCGGTATGCCGACCTGCCCCAGGGCGTGGTCGCACTTGTCGACAATCTGCCGGTGCGACTGGCCGCAGAACTGTTCGGGACCTACCGCGACGAGCTGTGGGCGGTGCCGATCACCTGGGTTGTGACGTGTAGCGACACCAATCGATCGGGTTTCCTGCGGCCGCCTGCCGACTCGTTTTTCGACGTTGTGGTCGACCTGCCGCCGCTCAATGACGTCGACTCGGCCAGTCTGCTGCGCCGCCGCGCGTCGAAGGACGAACTGCCGGCCGCGGCCTTACGCGCCGCGGTCGCTGCTGGAGCCGGTAACCCGCGCGCGCTGATCAATGCCGCCCGCGCCATTGTCCTCGACGGCGGCGACCCTGCCTCGATCACGCAGGCCTCACTCGACCGGGACCGGGTGGAGCGGTCGTTGTCGGGGTCGGCGATGATGCTGCTGTCCGAGCTGCGCTCGCTTGGTCCTTCGAGTGCCTCGGACCGTCAGCTGCAAGAACGCGTGGGATGGACCCGCGCCCGGCTGGTGCAGGTGTTCGCCGAGCTGGAGCGCGCCGCGGCCGTCGAGACCGATCACGTGCATGACGGACGCTCCGGCCGGCCGCGCAAGGTGTATCGGGCGCGCTATTAGGGATCTAGGTGACGGCGGCGCGTTCGGTGGGGAAGGCCAGATGCTCGCCGACCTGCACAATCTGGCGAATCTGGTCCAGACCGCGCCACACCTCGTCGTACGACGTGGTCAACGGCGAGAACCCGAGCCGGAGCCGGTCCGGCGTACGGAAGTCCGGTACGACGTCGCGCGCGATCATCGCCTGACAAACCTGCCACGCCTGCTCGTGATGCAACGTGAGGTGCGCGCCGCGTCGGCTCGGCTGGCGCGGGCTGGCGACGGCGAAGTCGAGCGGGCGTAGCCATTCGTCCGCGAGGAGTTGTGCATAGCCGGTGAGTAGCCGGCCGCCTTCCTGGATTTGGCCGATCCCGGCATCAGCGATCGCGTTAAGGCCCTCATCGACCGAGGCGATGCCGAGCATGTTCGGCGTACCGGTGAGGAAACGCGCCATGCCGTCCGCGGCGGCGTACTGCTGGTCCATCCCGAACTGGTCGCGCTGGGAGAACCAGCCCCAGATCGGTTGGCGTGCTTGGGATTGCAGGTCGCGGCGTACATAGAGGTACGCCGGTGCGCCGGGTCCCGCGTTGAGATATTTATAGGTGCACCCGACGGCGAAATCGGCTGTTGCCTCCCGCAGCGGGATGCGCACCGAGCCGGCCGAATGGCACAGGTCCCAGAGCGTCAATGCGCCCGCCTCGTGCGCCGCGGCCGTGATCGACACCATGTCCGCGAGCGCGCCGGAACGGTAGGCGACGTGCGAAAGGACGACGAGCGCTACGTCGTCACTCAGCGCATCGGCGACGAGTGAAACGTCCACGCCGCGGTCGATGTCCGAGTCGAGATAGACGCAGGTGATGCCGCGAGCCTGCGCGATTCCTTGTACGACGTACAAGTCGGTGGGGAAGTTGTCCTTCTCGATGAGGATCGTGCGGCGATCGGGCCGCAGGTCGAGGGCGGCGTTGATCAGCTTGTAAAGGTTGACCGTGGTCGAGTCGCTGATTGCGACTTGACCGTCGTCCACCCCAAGAACCTCGCGGCCGAGTCGGTCACCGACCGCCGTCGCGAACTCCGTCCACCGCGGCCAGGACCGGATGAGACTGCGGCCCCACTGGTCACCGACGACCTCCTGCAGCCGGGCGGGCGTGCCTTTCGGGAGCCGCCCGAGCGAGTTGCCATCGAGATAGATCGTGTCGTCGGCGTACACGAACCAGTCTCGGTACGGCCGCAGCGGATCGGCGGCATCGAGGGCCCGGGCGAAATCGTGCCCGAAGTCAGCGCCCTCGGGTGGCGCCGCATGTTCGCTCATTCCTGCACTCCGTTTCTGCCACCAATGCGCCCGTACGGCGCGGCGGCACGATAGCGTCCTGTTATGGCGCGTCATCATGATCTTTCCGCACTCGAACAAGCCGCTGCAATCAAGGCGAAGCAGATCTCCCCCGTGGAGCTGGCCGAGCACTATCTGCAACGGATCGAAACGCATAACGAGACCGTCGGCGCATTCGTCACCGTCAACGCCGCGCGCGCGCTCGATGAGGCGCGGGCGGCCGAACAAGCAGTGCTCGACGGTGCCGACCTGCCGCTGTTGCACGGCGTACCGACCGGGATCAAGGACCTCAATAACGTCAAGGGCGAGCGTACGACGTTCGGCTCGGTGCTTATGAAGGATTTTGTCGCGCCGTACGACGACTTCCTGGTCGAGCGGATGCGGGCTGGTGGTCTGATCAGCCTCGGAAAGACTAATACTCCCGAGTTCGGGTTTCCGTGCTACACGATCAATGAGGTGGCCCCGGTGGCACGTACGCCGTGGGATCTCGACCGACTGTCCTCCGGGTCAAGTGGCGGCGCGGCGTCGGCGGTTGCCTCCGGCCTGCTGCCGCTTGCGCAGGGCTCCGATGGCGGTGGATCGGTTCGCAGCCCGGCGTCGGCCTGCGGGCTGGTGGGGATCAAGACCAGTCGCGGCCGGATCAGCGGCGGCCCCCTGCGGGTCGACCCCGCGGGCCTCGGCGTTGCCGGACCGCTGGCGCGCACAGTGCGTGATGCCGCGGCATTTCTCGATATCGCCAGCGGGCCGGGGATCGGCGACCCTCATTGGGCGCCGCCGCTGCCGGCGGGGGAGACATTTCTGGGTCACTGCGACCGCCCGCCGGGCAAGCTGCGAATCGGCCGTTACATCGATCCGGTCATGCCCGGCGCGCAGCCCGAACCAGAGGTCATCGACGCGTGGGAGAAGACCTGCACGTTTCTGGAGACACTCGGGCATTCGGTCGAAGACGTACCGCCGCCGATCGACGAGGATGTGGTCGCCCACTTCGTTAAGGTGTGGACGCTTGGCGCCGCGACAATCCCGGTCACCGATGAGCAGGCAAAGCAGATGCAGCCGCTGACCCAGTGGCTACGCGAATGCGGACTGGCGCTGTCCGGTCGTGAAGCGATGGACGCGCTGACCCAGATCGGGCTGGCCGCGCGTCGGGCTATCGAGCAGTACGCGCCGTACGACGTGATCGTTGCGCCGGTGTGCACCCAGGTGCCGCGGCCGATCAACTGGTACGCCGACGCCCCATCTCCGGAAGCGGACTTCGAGCTGCAGAAGCAGTATTCGGCGTACACCTCGCCGTACAACGTCACCGGCCAGCCGGCGATCAGTCTCCCGTTGCACTACTCGAGCGAGGGTCTGCCGATCGGGATGATGTTCGTGGGGCGGCCCGCCGACGAAGCGACGCTGGTCTCACTGAGCGCCCAGATAGAATCAGCAGCACCGTGGCGGGATCGTCACCCAGACATCTGGGATCTCTGACACGGAAATGACAAGGTCCGTCCCGACTTCGGTAGTCCAGAGTTGATTGGTTAGCGTAAGCGTCATGAGCGCAGTTGAAGTGTTACTAGTCTTTGTGGGGATTCCGCTGTTGATCGCGGCAATCGTATGGGGTCTGCTCTCGCTGGGTGGGTCCGGCGCTGGCGGCGGTCGCTATCACCTCGGTGAGCGATGGACGAGTGCGCCGCTGTGGTTCGTCGGGAGCCCGAAGCAGGGCAGCGTTGCGCACCCGCATCTGATTGAATCCGATTCCCGGGCCCGCGAAGCGCACGAGGCCGCCCGCGTGGCCGGCTCAGTGGATACCGTCCACGGCGGCGCAAGCGGAAGCTGGTGACCATCATGGCAACCGAAGTAGCAGAGAGAGATTCGCACATGGCATCCGGGGATATCGAGCGCGCAGGCCAGAAGGTCCACGTCCAGCAGGGCCCGACCGGCGTCAAGGGGCCATTCTCCAACTCCGACCTAGACCGCCTGTCCGAGGCACTCACGATGTCCTCGTGGGAGACCGGGATCAAGTTTTCGGCGTATATCGGCGATCTAGGTGAGGACCGCCGGGACTCAGTTTCTCAGTTGCACGGCTCGTTCGGTGCCGACGCTCCCGAAACCTGCCTCGTCGCGGTGTCGCCCAACCAGCGCGCGGTCGAGATCGCAGTGGGCGCGGACGTGGCGAAGCGACTGTCGGACCGTTCGTGCAACCTCGCCATCCTGGCCATGACGACTGCCTTCACCGGCGGCGATCTGGTCGGCGGGATCGTCGGCGGACTGCGCATGCTCAGCGACCAGGCGGGTCAGCAAGCCGCCGAGTAGGCTCCGCACGATCCTGGGCAACCCACGAAAGTCACAAATGTGCCGCTTTACAGCGCGACGTCGAAATACTGCCGCACATCGGCACATTTGTACCGGAATGCCGTGGTGTTAGGCGGGTTCCGCGTCTTTCTTGCGGCAGTTCAACGCGCGGACAATCCCGTCACGCTCCTCGCCCACCAGTCGTGCTTGTGAGCTGGCATGACCATCGCCGGCCAGCCACGCGTCCGTGGCATCGACGGTCGCCTGCTCGATGATCCGCGGATACATCAGCTCGGTCACCTGCTGGGCGATGGTCGCCGGCCGCTTCTGCCAGACGGTATCGAGTGCCTCGAAGTAGCGCGGCACGAATGGCTTGGTGAGCTCGCGCTGGTGACGTGAGTAGAACCCGAGAGCGGTCGCCTCGTGCATGTAGTTCGTCAGCGCGTCCTCGGTGACAGTCTCGCGCCAAACCCGTTCCTTGTTGTCAGCCGAGGGGATCAGCGCGCGTGCGGTGGCCGCACGGCGCGCTGCTACGTCGCTGCTGTCCGTGGTGAGCTCGGCGGCGATCTCGGTTTCCCCGGCGCGGCCGACCGCGATCAGTGGCGTCAGTAGCGCCCACCGGGTGTCGAGGTCCATGGCCAGCCCGTCAAGCACGACCTCGCCGCGCACGATGTCCTCGAGACGGGCGAGCTGCTCGTCGGTGGTCGCTGCGCTCGCGAAGGCGCGCGACCAAGTGACTTGCAGGTCGCTGCCGGGCTCACTGTTGTGCAGTTCGTAGAGTGCGGTGTCCGCGAACTCCGCCCAGCCCGTCGGTGCCCACGTCGGGTCGGCGTACGACGCGAGGGCTCCTTGCGCTTGCCCGATGAGCGACTGGACAACACTCATCGTGGTCTCGCTGGTGATGCCGCGGCGTACTAACGCAACGAAGTCCCGTGCCCGCATCTCGCCGTCGCGGGTCATGTCCCAGGCGGCGCTCCAGCAGAGTGTGCGGGGGAGCGACTCGGTGAACTTGTCGATGTGCTCCAGCAGGAACGCCAATGACTGCTCGTCGAAACGGACCTTTGCATACGTCAAGTCGTCGTCGTTGAGTAACACCACGGACGGGCGCTTCTGTCCGACGAACCCTGGCACAGCGGTCCGCTCTTCGGAGATGTCCAGCTCGATTCGTTCGGTGCGCACCAGACGTTCCTCGATCAGCGAGTAGCCGCCGACGGCCAGCCGGTGGGTGCGCAGTGTCGGGTGCTCCGGTACGGCGGTCTGCTCGATCTCGAATTTCGTGACGATCTCGTGTTCGTCGACCTCGATGATCGGGCGCAGCGTGTTGACCTGCGAGGTCTCCAGCCATTGCGCCGACCACCACGACAGGTCCCGTCCGCTGGACTTCTCCAGCGCGCCGAAGAGGTCTGCCAGCTCGGTGTTGCCGTACTGGTGCTCCTTGAAGTAGGCGCGGATCCCGGCGAAGAACTCATCCTGACCGACGTAGGCCACGAGTTGTTTGAGGACCGAAGCACCCTTGGCGTAGGTGATCCCGTCGAAGTTGACCTCGACCGCCTGGATGTCGACCATGTCGGCGGCGACGGGGTGGGTCGAAGATTTTGTGTCTTGGTCGTAGGCCCAGGTTTTCTCGACGTTGGCGAATGTCGTCCACGCGCTCTTGTATTTCGTCGCCTCCGCCTGACAGTGCACGCTGGCGTACGTCGCAAAGGACTCGTTGAGCCACAGGTCATCCCACCAGCGCATCGTGACCAGGTCGCCGAACCACATGTGGGCCATCTCGTGCAGGATTGTCTCCGCGCGCCGCTCATAGCGGTATTCGGTCACCTTGGACTGGAAGACGTAGTCGTCGCGGAAGGTGACGGCGCCGGCGTTTTCCATCGCCCCGAAGTTGAACTCCGGGACGAACAGCTGGTCGTACTTCCCAAACGCGTAAGGGAAGTCGAACAGCTCTTGGAAGAAGTCGAAGCCTTGCTTTGTGACCTCGAAGATCTCGTCAGCGTCGAGGTGCTTGGCAAGGGAGGCGCGGCAGTAGATGCCCAGATCGATGCCCTTGTGGTGGTCACGTACGACGTGCAGCGGGCCCGCGATCAGAGCCGTGATGTATGGCGAGATCGGTTTAGTGGTGGCGAAGTCGATCACCTTGGCGCCGCCAGGGCCGTCCGACGTGTTGTCCACGGCGCCGTTGGAGACGACTTCCCAGTGCGCCGGCGCCGTGACATGAAACGTGAACGCCGCCTTCAGGTCCGGCTGGTCGAAGCAGGCATACATTAGCTTGGCGAACGCCGTCTCGAACTGCGAGTAGACGTACGCCGCATCGTCGGTTGGGTCGACGAACCGGTGCAGCCCTTCGCCGGTATTCGTGTAGAGCAGTTCTGCGTCCACGACAAGTTCGTTGTGTGCGGTGAGCCCGTCGAGCACGATGCCGGTCTCCGGCGCGTACCCGGCGGTGCTGACCGGCTCGCCATTGAGCGTGACTGTATGGAACGAATCCGCAACGACGTCGACAAACGTCGATGATCCTGGCTCTGCGTCGAAAGTGAGGACGGTTGTCGACCGAAACGTGCGGTCCCCGGGATTGCCGGCGCCATCGGTCAGGTCAATGGTGACGTCGTACGTCGTGGTCCGAATCGTTGCGGAACGCTTCTTGGCGTCGTCGCGGGTCAGATTGGGATGAGCCACAGTCGGTGTCCTTTATCTCTCTCGAGTCGCATGCGTGCAAGTACGTACGCCGTACCAGAATTGTTCGGAATCAGGCTTCAGCGTATCGGCCGCCATCCGACCGGCAAAACCGTTACTACTTCGGTGGAGTCGAGGCCGATCGGCTGCGATCGACCAGGGCCCGCTGGACCTCCTGGATTCCGTCGCGAGCCGAGGCCAGTTCGGCCGCGTCGAGGTCGGCCGCCGCGATCAGAAAAGGTTCGAACAGCAGCCATCCGAGCTCGAGCGCTATTGACTGGGCCACCCCTACGCGCACGGCGGCCGGGTCGGCGCCGGTTCGGTCGACCGCCTGGTTCACCGCCCAGTCCATGACGGGGTGGCGTGCCTGGCCGGCAACGTCGGCGCCGTCGAGAAGCGACCGTGCCAGCACCCGGAGAAAAAGCTGAGTGGCGTCGGACGACCTGGTGTCCAGCCGCGAGCCGGTCGCCACATCGCTGGCCACCTTGTCGGAGAGGTCGGCAAGGACCGCGGTCAGGAGTTGAGACTTTGATCCGAAGTGACGATGGACCAGCCCGTGGTTCACTCCGGCACGGGTGGCGATGGCGCGAATGCTGGCGGACTCGAAACCCCGTTCGGCGAACTCGTCGGCGGCGGCCCGCAGCAGAGCTGTGACCACGGCTTCTCGGCCAATCGGGATATTTTCGGTGGAACCCATTCCTTTACTGTAGTCGAGTGTCTACAGTGGTCGGTGGGGAGAGAGCCGACCGCACATCACGCCACGGGGGGACCTAATGACCGAATTCGACCCGATCGCAAGCCCGACCACGCCGGTGGCCGACAACCGTGAACCGGCGTTTGTCCACCAGCCTGATCTGGACGCGGCGCGCGCCAAGCTCGGCGGCTTTGCTAACCGTCACGGCGGCACGGCACCCAATGTCCTGGTGGTGTTGATGGATGACGTCGGCTGGGGAGACTTCGGCTGTTACGGCGGTGGTGTCGCCGTCGGTGCTCCCACCCCCAACATCGACGCGCTCGCGCGCCGCGGCATGCAGCTCACCTCTGCCTACTCCGAGCCGTCGTGTACGCCGTCGCGGGCCACCCTGCTCACCGGCCGGCTGCCGATGCGGCACGGACTTCAGCGGCCGCCGATGTACGGCGAGCCGGGCGGTCTCGAAGGTGAGATCACCCTGGCAGACCTACTTTCGGACGCGGGTTACGTCACCCAGGGCGTCGGCAAGTGGCATCTCGGGGAAAACCGGGACTCGCAACCGCAGAACTGCGGCTTCGACGACTTCTACGGATTCCTGTCGGTGTCCGACATGTACACCGAGTGGCGTGACCCCTACTTCTTCCCGGAGATCGTCTACTCCCGCGCCCGGACCGACTGGATCGAAAACCAGCCCTTTAACAAGTCGTTCGTGCACGCCACTCGGGGTGGCGAGCTCGAAGAGGTCGAGGAGGTGACCATCCCGGTCCTGTCCGAGCTCGACCAGAAATGGTGCGCCTACTCGGAGGATTTCCTCCGCCGGATGGCCGGCGGTGACCAGCCGTGGTTCCTCTACCACAACACCCGCGGCGCGCACTTCGACAACTATCCGCACGAGTCGTATCTCGGCGTCTCACCCGCGAAGCACCCATACAAGGACACGATTGTGGAACTCGACGATATCGTCGGCCGTCTCGTGAAAGTGCTTGAGGAGACCGGCCAGCTTGAGGACACGATCATCGTCGTCACCTCGGATAACGGGCCCGAGATGGAGACCTGGCCGGATGCGGCGTTCACTCCGTTCCGCTGCGCCAAGGGATCCACGTGGGAAGGCGGCGTGCGGGTCCCGATGGTCATCGCGTGGCCGGGGATGATCGAGGCCGGGCGAGTGACCGACGGGATCTTCGACTTCAACGACATCCTGCCCACCGTGCTGGCGCTAGCCGGCCGATCCGACGCCGTACCGTCAGACCGCTTCATCGACGGCATCGACCAGTCCTCGTTCCTGCTCGCGCCCGATGGCCAGTCGAATCGCAAGTATCACTACTACTGGCTTGGCCAGGCGTTTTCGGCGCTGCGCTGCGGTGAGTACAAACTGGTGCTCAACGCGGTGGGCGACGACATCGTGAGTCAGGGCGACGTGCACGGCAGCGGTGGATTCAGTGGGACGATGCAGAAGTTTCCGTACGGCAAAATGTTCAACCTCTACCTAGATCCCAAGGAGACGCACTCCTACCTGATCCGCAAGCTCGCATACCAGGAGGCGTTGGTCGGGCGGGTGGCACGCCACCGGGCGACCTTCGCCCCGCCGTACGCGCCCAAACTCGTCGTCGGCCTTAACGTCTAGTCGCCCGCGAAGTCCAGTTCCGGTTCAGGTGCGCCGACGGGAATACTTGTAGCCCGCCGTTCGTTGATTCCACGGCCGGTCGGGCTGAATGTACGAGCCACGATCCCGGCCGTACATCCCCCGATACGGACGGAACAGACTAAATGGCGACAGACACCGCTACTTCAAATGGCAAAACCGCTGGCAAGGATCGAGTGGATTTCTGGTTCGATCCGGTATGCCCCTGGTGCTGGATTACCTCCCGCTGGATTCTCGAGGTCGAGAAGGTCCGCGACGTCGAGGTCAACTTCCACGTGATGAGCCTGTCGGTGCTCAACGAGGGCAAGGATCTGCCCGAGAACTATCAAGCCCTCATGGATCGCGCCTGGGGCCCGGTGCGCGTGCTGACCGCGGCCGAGCAGGAATACGGCGACAAGGTGCTCGCGCCGCTCTACACCTCGATGGGCACACAGATCCACAACAACGGCAACAAAGACCTCGATGAGGTCGTGACACTCGCGCTCAAAGAAGCCGATCTACCTGCCGAACTCGCCAAGGCGTCGTCTTCGTCCGATTTTGACGAGGCGCTGCGCAAGAGCCATCACGAAGGCATGGACAAGGTTGGTAAGGACGTCGGTACGCCGACGATCCACATCAACGGCGTGGCCTTCTTCGGCCCGGTATTGTCACGCATCCCGCGCGGCGAGGACGCCGGGCGGGTCTTCGACGGTGCGGTAGCGCTCGCGTCGTACCCGCACTTCTTCGAACTGAAGCGGACCCGCACCGAAGACCCGTCGTTCGACTAGGTCCCGGCGCTGGCCCGAGCCGCTCCGCTTAGTTGCGGGCCAGCGCTTCCTTGGACTTCTCCAGAAGGATCGGCACCATGTCGCCGATGCTGTCGTAACCGGGTCCGACGGTTTGACCGGCTTGGTAGCGGTAGTAAATGCCTTCGAGAATGCCGACCTGCTTGAAGAACGAGAACGCGAGATAGAAGTCGAAGTGCCGCGTCTTCTCGCCGGTGCGCTCTTCGTAGCGGGCCACGATCTCGTCGCTGGAGGGGTAGCCCGCCGCGGTGCTGACATTGGTGACGGCGTCGGCAGCGTCGCCGGTCATCGCCTTGGTGCGGTCGCCGTACGCAATCATCATCGCGAGGTCGCAGGTTGGTGCGCCTAGTGCCGCCATCTCCCAGTCGAGCACGGCGGTGATCTGGTCGTTGCCGTCGACGAGCACGTTGTCCAGGCGATAGTCACCGTGCACGATTCCGTGTCCGGTATCGGCGGGGCAGGCGGCCAGCAGATTTTCGATGTGCTGCTCAAGGCCGGGTAGCTCGCGGCTCTTGGACGACTCGAGCTGCTTCGTCCAGCGCTTGATCTGGCGCAGCACGAACCCGTCTGCCTTGCCGAACTGATCGAGGCCGATGGAGGCCGGATCCGTGGTGTGGATGTCGGCCATCGTGTCGATAAGCCGCTCGACAATCGCCTTCGTGCGTTCGACACCGCGCTTTTCCAGCTCGTCGGCACGTTTGATTGCATCGCCTTCGACCGCTTGCATGATGTAGAACGGCGCGCCCAGTACGTCGGTGTCCTCGCAGATCAACTCGCAGTGCGGCACCGGGACCTTCGTGCCGGCGAACGCGGTGAGCACCTTGTATTCGCGGCCCATGTCGTGCGCGGTGGCGAGCACGTGACCCATCGGTGGGCGGCGTAGCACCATCCGCCCGGCCGAGGTCTGCATCATGTAAGTCAAGTTGGACTTGCCGCCGACGATGAGCTCTGCCGTGATCGGCGACTCCGCCATGGCGGGGGCGTGCTTTTTGAGGTAGGCCGTCAGTACGTCGAGGTCGAGGCCTGGAGTATCAGTCATTGTTCGCGGAGCTCCTTAGGTGAGACTCCAGACAATCTAACGTAACTGCCCGAGCGCTTGTTCGGTTGCTTGCCTCTAGGACCACTCGCGACCGGCCAGTACCCTTGGCGCATGCGCGTTTATCTTGGCTGTGACCACGCCGGCTTTGAACTGAAGAACTACCTCCTCGAGCATCTTCGCGGCGGTGGCCACGACGTGACCGACCTGGGTCCGCAAGAGTACGACGCGGAGGACGACTACCCGCCGTTCTGTATCGCGGCTGCCGAGGCGGTGCGTGATGACGAGGGCAGTCTCGGTGTCGTGATCGGCGGCTCCGGCAACGGCGAGCAGATGGCCGCCAACAAGGTCGCAGGCATCCGCGCGGCGCTCGTCTACAACCGCGAGACCGCCGCGCTCGCCCGCGAGCACAACAACGCTCAGGTGGCGGGGATTGGTGCACGGATGCACTCGTTGGAGGAAGCCGCAGAGATCATCGATACCTTCTTGGCTACCGCGTGGAGTGGGGCAGAGCGCCACCAGCGTCGTATCGACCTGCTCACCGACTACGAGGCCAAACACGCGTAGATCGCTTAGTAGTTAGAGGCCTTAGCGCGCCGGCGGTTTCCAGTTGCGCCGCACAATCTCGACCTCCGACTCGGCCGCGGCGATCTCCTCGTCGGTGGGCCGGTTGATGTCGCGGGTGCGCATCGTGGTGATCCGTGGGATCTGTGAGGGCCCGCTGGCGATCAACGCGCGGACTCCTCGTTCGTTGTCCTTGTGCCCCTCTGCGTGGTCATATGAGTCGCGTGGCTCCGGACGCTCGCGGACCGGATCGCGCGGCTCCGAGCGCGCAGGTGTGTCCGACGGCGCTGCGGGCCTCGAGGTGGAGGCCCGGCGCCGTACCCGCCGGTTGGCGCCCGGACCAGGTTTTGCCGCGGAGTTCGCTTGGTCGCTCACAGTCCGAGGATAGCGGCGTACGTCGCACACGCATATGACGAGGAAGGCGGCACTATGCCGGAAGGACACATCGCCGAGCGGGTGGCGCGCGAGCACAAGAGGTACTTTGGCCGGCAGCGGCTGCGAATCGACAGCCCGCAGGGAAAGTTCGAGCATGGCGCCGGCCTGCTCGACGGCGCTTGTCTGGTTAACGTCACCGCGATCGGCAAGCACACGCTGCATCGGTTCCGCCGCGATGAAAACGCGCCGGCCGCGCGGGACTTGTGGATGCATGTGCACCTTGGGCTCTACGGCAAGTGGGCAAGCGGTGACCTTCCGGCACCTGCGCTCCGCGGAATGGTGCGGGTCCGGCTGCTCGGCGAACAGCACTGGGCGGAACTGCGTGGTCCGACGACCTGCGAAGTGCTCAACGGTGCGGGACTGAAGCGCCTCACGGAACGACTAGGCGAAGATCCCTTACACACAAAACTGTCTGGGGCGGCGGCGTACGCGAAGATCGCGAACAGTGGCCGGCCGATCGGCGAGTTGCTGATGGATCAGGCCGTCGTGTCCGGGGTGGGAAACGTCTACCGCGCCGAGGTGCTCTTCCGGCACGGTATCGCGCCGCATCGTCCAGGCAACCGGATAGCCGCGGAGGAGTGGACCGCGCTCTGGATGGACTTGGAGACACTGATGCGCTCGGGGGTGCGGCTTGGCCGAATCATCACGACCGCCGCCGCGGACCGCGACTCGCGCAGTCGTACCGTGCATCCCGCGGACCAGTACTACGTTTACCGTCGTCACGGCCTGCCGTGCCGCGTCTGCGGTACGCCGGTGAGCGTGGAGCTCGCCGCGGGCCGGCGGCTGTACTACTGCGCGGTCTGCCAGCCTGCCTGACCGTCTGTGACGTCGTACCCACGGTCCGCTCGCGGCAGCACACCCACACGTCCCCGTCATCCGCGGCAAATAACCCGGCGATCCGCGGCAATTGTCTCGGCCGTACGCGGCAAAATACTCTGATATACAAGGAAAGAAGACCCGCTCAGGTCTTGCGGTAACGCACCCCGGCGCGATACGATATAGCACATGCGTACGAGGAACAAGGTCCAGGTGGAACGGGAGCAACCGCGCCTCGACCTGCCCGAGTCGCCCGTCCCGGTCACGAAGGCCGAGACGTTCGCGGCGACCCTCACCCAACTGGTCGACATCGAACACGCCGAAGCACTCCTGCACCGGGAGAAGCTCGCCCTGCGCAGTGTGCTGCTCAGTACCGCCGACTATCAACTCATCGACCCCTCCGCCGTGCCGGGTGGTCCCCGCCGCCATGCGGGGGCCGACTGCCCCGACATCGGGTCCGACACATGGCTGCAGAACATTGACCTCGCCGCCGCCGAACTCGCCGCCGCGACGTGCTGAGTACCGGTACGGCGAAAAACCAGCTCGCCACCGCCAGCTACTACACCCGCCACTACGCCGTAGCGGTCGCCAGTCTCGACCCCGACGGAGACCCGTACCGCGGAATGACCGCGCACAAGCTGGACCTGTTCACCGAGCACACCACCGACCTCACCGACACCGAACTGGAGAAAGTCACGGCACGGGTCCTGCCGCACGCGCACACCGACACTCCCGGCCAGTTCGCGCGGCGTATCGAGAAAGCGGTCATCGCGGTCACCGGCACCAGTAAACAGAAACAACGCCGCGCCCGCGCCAACAGGGACCGGTACGTCGCGTTCGATAGTGACTCGATCACCGCGCGGATCTTCGGGCGGCTACCGATCGCGTGCGCCCGCGCCCTGGACACAGCGTTAGATGACCTCGCGCGCAGCGGCGCGTTGCCGGGTGACGACCGCACGCATGAGCAGCGGCGTCTCGATGCGCTGGCGGCGTGTGTGCTGGGGCCGGCGGCGATGATCCGCCCCGCCGGGCACCCCGCCTACGGCGGGGCGATACCCGGCGCGGCGGCGTGGGACGCCGACGGGCAGTACCTGATCACCGACCCGAGCGAGTCCACCGAAGCCGCCGCCGTGATGGAGACGATCCGGGGACTGGCAGCGACCATCAACTTCACCGTCCCGCGCATACCCGAGGTCACGATCAAAGTCACGATCCCCGCCCACCTGTTAGCCGGGTCCGACCTCGCAGGCACCGAAACCGGCACGCGCGGTACCGGAGACGTGAATGGTGCCGACGCCTCGGACGATGCGGGCGATGCGGGCGGTGCCGGCCAAACGCAGAGTCGACCCGGCGGCAACACCAACAGCGGCGACACCGACAGTGCCAACACGAACGATGCGGGCACGAACGATTCTGAAGCCACCGACACGCTCGGTGCTGAAACGCGCCCGGAGGACCCGCACCGCTGGGCGGTCGCCGCGATCGAGGGGCTTGGGCCGATCGATGCCGACCTGGCCCGCTACCTCGCACAGGATGCACGCTGGCAACGGGTCATCACCGATCCTTACACCGGCGCGGTTCTCGATGTCGGCACAAAAATCTACCGGCCACCGGCACAGATGCGCCGCCGGATCATCGCCCGCGACCAGACCTGCCGGTTCCCCGGCTGCACCCGCCCAGCCGAACGTTGCGACGTCGACCACATCGACCCGCACCGACCCGACGGGACCGGCGGCACGACCGGCGACTGCAACCTGATCGCTCTCTGTCGTCGCCACCACCGGCTGAAACACCAAACCAACTGGCGAGTGACACTCCACGACGACGCGTCGTGTGAATGGACCAGCCCCGCCGGCCGTAAATACCTCACGTATCCCGCCGACACCGACCCACCACCGCAACACGACTAGCACTGCTTCAACGGCCGAGTGGAGTCAGACTCGGATACAGGTGCGTGTAGTCAGGGCCGCGATAGGCCGCTAGAAGTTGTCCACACACCACGGGGCCCGCGGCCAGCCGAATGCCGCCGACACCGTAGCGGCCGCGCCCTTCTTGTGCTCGATCACTCGGCCGGCTCGGTGCAGGTCACTCAGCGGTACGCCGCCAAGATAGATGGCGCCAAGCTCGAGATCGCTCAACGATAGGTCTGGTTTACGACGCGCCTTAGTGACCTTCGCGCCATCCGTGCCAGCCTCGAGCCGGAATCTCCCGTTATTGCTGGGAACTTGCACGTCCTCAATCTCCAGTACGACGTCGACATCACTCAGGTATTTCCGCGCGACGAGCGCCGCGGCAACGTCGACGATGCGCACATAAATGCCGTCAGAGATCTCGGTGCGCAGGGCCCGCGGGTTGCTGAGCAGATGTCGCAGCGGCTCATCGGGCCGCGCATTGCGCATCTTGAACGAACGGGTGAGGTCGATCTGCATGAGGTAGCGCATCAGGCTGGCATATCCCTGCGGGGTCGCAGCTTCGACCTCGTGGATCTGCACTTCGCTCTGCGGTCCGGTTACGTCGTTCTTGCCTCTGACGCGGAAGTAGGCGTAGCCGTCCGGTGTACCGGACCGGTTGTAGTGCAGGATCCACTTGTACTGTGTCGCGCCCTTGCGCCAAGCCGGCGGGTCGAACAGCGTCCATGCCCACCAGTCGTCGTCGCGGTTGAGCGCACCCGGTTCGTCAGCGAGCAGTCTCGTGCGGATCGCCTTGGCAGCAGTACTAAAAGTCTCGTGGCTGACTTCATCGACCGAGCCGTCGCCGAAGTCGACCTGTGGAAGGAATCCCATGGCGGGCGTCTCGGCGAGAAGCCGGGCGCGCATGACGGCCGGAGCAAAGCCAAATCGTCCGTATATCGGCGCTTCGGACGCCCAGAGGATTGAGATGGGCTCGCCGCGGTCGGCGTACGCCGTGTCGAGTTCGTGCTGCATCATTCGGGTCAGCAGCCCCCGACGGCGGTACGGCGCGGCAACGGTTACGGCAGTGAACGCCGACACTGGCACGCTCCCACCGGGCACCGTCATTGTGCGCGCGAACGACCCTGCGGTGGCTATCCAGCGATCGTCCACCGTAAAGCCGAAATGGCGGTCCGCGTCCCACACCGCGCCCAAAACGTCCTTCTCTTCCTGAGAAGGCTCTTCATGAAACCCTTTGAACATGGCCGCGCTGAAGGTCTCCTGATCTTGCGCGGTGCATTCCGTGAACTGGGGCGTGGCCAGGTGCGGCGGCAGATAGGTAGATGGCATGAACACCATCGTGCTGTCCGTACGCCGAATTGCCAAACCATTTGTCGAGCAGTCGCGTGAGACGCGACTCGCCGGAGGGCGATTTGGCGCAACTCGCGGAATACCGTTGTGTACTCATGTGAGGTGCGCGTCATCCACCGTGAATTCCTCGAATGGCCTGCACAGGAGGGGACAATTGGAGTCATGACTACCACCGCTCGGCACCGCGTCGTGATTATCGGATCGGGTTTTGGCGGGCTGTTCTCGGCCCGCAAGCTCGCGAAGGCCGATGTCGACGTGACACTCATCAGCCGCACCGGGCACCACTTGTTCCAGCCGCTGCTCTACCAAGTGACGACCGGCATCTTGTCGCAGGGCGAAATAGCACCGGCGACACGTGAGGTACTGCGTAAGCAGCGCAACGTGCGGGTTTTGCTCGGCGACGTACGCGACGTCGACCTGACCGGGCGGACGGTGACCTCGTTCGAGCTGGGCCGGGCGACCACAACGCCGTACGACTCGCTGATTGTGGCGGCCGGTTCGGGGCAGTCGTATTTCGGTAACGACCATTTCGCGAACAACGCGCCAGGCATGAAGAGCATCGACGACGCACTCGAGATTCGCGGCAAGATCTTCGGTGCGTTCGAGATGGCCGAGCTGTCAACCGATCCCGTCGAGATCGACCGGTACCTGACGTTTGTTGTCGTCGGTGCCGGGCCTACCGGCGTCGAGATGGCGGGGCAGATTGCGGAGCTCGCACATCGCACTCTGACAAAGGAATTTCGCGCTATCGACCCGAGCCGGGCAAACATCGTCCTGCTCGACGGAGCACCCGGCGTACTCGGTGCTTTTGGCGATCACCTCGGTGACAAGGCGATGAAGCGGCTGGCCAAGATGGGCGTCATCGTCCAGCTCAACTCGAAGGTGGTAAACGTCGACGGCTCCGGTCTCGAGGTGGAACGCGCCGACGGCAGTCGCTACCGCATCGAGTCGTCGTGCATGATTTGGGCGGCCGGCGTACAGGCAAACGCGCTCACCAAGACGCTCGCTGGTCAGACCGGCGCGAAGCTCGACCGCGCCGGACGGATCGCGGTCAACGACGACCTGACGCTTCCCGGCCACCCCGAGGTGTTTGTAGTCGGCGACATGATCTCGCTCGACAACCTGCCTGGTGTCGCGCAAGTTGCCATCCAGGGTGGTCGGCACGCCGCGAAGACGATCATGGCGCGGCTCGCGACTGGCCGGTTCAGCGACACTCCGCACCGGCCGTTCAAGTACTTCGACAAGGGGAGTATGGCGACGATCTCTCGGTTCAGTGCGGTCGTCAGCGTTGGCAAGCTTCGGTTCTCTGGGTTCATCGGCTGGATGATGTGGCTGGTGCTGCACCTCGTCTACATCATTGGGTTTAAGAACCGAGTGACGACGTTGCTGCATTGGTTTGTCAGCTTCATCGGGCGTGGACGTTCGGAACGGACCGTGACCGAACAGCAGGTCGTCGCGCGGCATGCGATCAACGCCGTGGGTGCCGACTTCAACCCGTTCGATCACCGACGGCTTCTCCCGGGTACGCCGCAGTCCGCCGCGACGGCCAAGCCTGAGCCTGTGAGCGCGCCTCGGTAACTGCGAATTGCGGCTTATCCACAGGTAGGCGGTTGCCCCTCGCGGTATAGCGCGATCGATATCAGGATAAGGAATCCAGATATCGAAGGGATGGGCCGTGAACAGACCCCGCCGCAGACGCGCCATTGTGCCGGACTCGAATGCCGCGTCGTACGACCTGAGCGATCCAGCCGGTGAGGCGCCCCGGCCGCCTCGGCCCCCGCGACTCGGGGCCTGGTTGGGGATGTCCGGCGCGATTCTCGCCATCGTCGCGATGTGCCTGCCGTGGACGCCGGGGGACAGCGAAATCGGCTGGAACATACCGATGGTTCTGCTGTTCTCACCGCTGTTCTTCGTATCGGCTCCGCTGCTGGCCGCCGCGATCGCGATCGGCGTCGTGTGCGGACGAGTCACGCGCAACGACCCGTATCTCGTCGTATCTGCGAAGTCCACGGAACTTGCGAATACGTTCGCGATCCTGGGAGTGGCCGTGCTCGGTCTGCGGTCGATCGGTCTCGTGGTCAACCTCGTCCGCGGTGGAGTGGAGGGCACAAGCATCGGTGCCTACGTGTTTCTGATCGCCTCGAGCCTCGCCATCGTCGGCGTTTTCGGCGCGATCTACAAACGCTACTGAGCGCGAATACGACGGGATTTTCGGCGCCAAATCGGCGCGGGGTTTCGGGACTGGAGCGGATGACGGGAATCGAACCCGCGTCATCAGTTTGGAAAACTGAGGCTCTACCATTGAGCTACATCCGCAGCGCCCGCGTGAGCCGTCTCGGCCGTCGGGCATCCAAGACTCTACCTTGTGCAAATTTGAGCGTTGTAATTCGGGTTCGCCCACTATGAAGGCGATGCGCAGCGCGGCGATGGGTCTGCGCGTTAGCGGGTCTGACGCCCGGTTACACTAATGCGTCGGTCATCGGGGTGTAGCGCAGCTTGGTAGCGCATTCGGTTTGGGACCGAAGGGTCGCAGGTTCGAATCCTGTCACCCCGACCACGACTGTGTGGAAGATCGGCGTACGCATGCGTACGTCGATCTTCCACACAATCAGCGAATGCGTCGACTCGTCTACTTACCGCTCTTTCGGTTCACTATCTCTGTGATCCAGATGGGAGCGAACGGCGAGGTGCAGTTGGGTGGCGTCGGGTAATCCTTGAGCACCTCCAGGCGCTCACCGATGTCGATGGCGCGAGCGCGGTGCTCTGGATGGTCGATCCCGATCTGCGCCAGGCAATGGTTCATCGCCCACTGCAGGCGACTCGGGGCGTCCTTCATCTGCGCCTCGATGATGTCGAGCAGAGCTGAGAGGTCGAGACCCTCGGGACTTTTCGCGACACGTTCGGTGGTCAGCGCCCAGCCGGCGCTCGCGACGACCGGATCGACGTCCGTGGACCAGGCCAGGCGCAACTGCTCGGCATGCGGACTCTTCTTCACCACGTAGTTCACGAGCCAGTCATGCACTTTAGGAGTGCGCGCTTGGCGCAGCATCGCATCTAACTCATCACGTGCGAACGCCTTCGGACGACAGATCAGAATTGCTAACAGTCGTGCCGAAGTATCACCGGTCTCCCACAGCTCGCGGGCAAGGTCGTGTTGGATTTTCAGCCGTTTGCCGACCGTGCGCAGCTTGGTGAGGTTTACCCCGTGGTCGTCACCGTGTCTGGCGTTGACCTCGCGGACCCTCGGGTCTTCGAGCTCGGCCAGCTCGGCCATCACTTCGCCGACCGTCGTCCCGGCCGCTGTCGTCTGAGCCACGTCAGCCTCCTGTCGATCGCGTGTGAATTCAGCCTATCGAGTTGTCGACTGCGAATCCGCGATATGGGTCGGGGTCAATTTGTGCTGCGAGTCCGACCGTTGATTCGGTGCGAGTGAGACGCTTACTAGGTGACCGAAGACGCTCCGCAGATGCAGGCTTGGATCCTGCACGTCGATCTCGACCAGTACGTCGCAGCGGTGGAGATCCGGCGGCGGCCCGAGCTGCGCGGGCTACCAGTCGTGGTCGGCGGGTCCGGCGATCCGACTCAGGCCAGGCAGGTCGTCGCCACCGCGTCGTACGAGGCGCGCGAGTACGGCGTGCACTCCGGAATGCCGCTACGGGCGGCGTACCGCAAGTGCCCGGAAGCGGTATTCCTTGCGGCCGACCACTCGGCGTACGACGCAGCCTCCGAAGAGGTGATGGACACGTTGCGCAGTTTCGAGCTTCCGGTCGAGGTCTGGGGCTGGGATGAGGCGTTCGTCGGTGCGACGACCGATGACCCGGTCGGGCTCGCTAACGACATCCGAGCGCGGGTCCTCGAACGCACGGAATTGTCTTGTGCGGTGGGGATCGGGGACACCAAGGAGCGGGCGAAGATGGCGACCGGTTTCGCGAAACCCGGCGGCGTCTACCAGCTGACGGCGGCGAACTGGATGCCAATCATGGGTGAGCGGCAGACGAGAGAGTTATGGGGGATAGGCACGCGGACGGCAGCCAAGCTCGCCGCTCACGACCTGAAGACCGTGGCCGAACTCGCCAGCGCAGATCCACGGGCGTTGGCCCAGTGGTTCGGCCCGACGATCGGACCGAACCTCACGCAACTCGCCAAGGGTGGCTTTGACACGCGGATCGAGACCGAGCCACGGGTGGCGAAGTCGACCAGCAAGCAAACCACTTTTCCGGTCGACCTCACCGAACGTGACGACATCGAAGCGCACGTCACCGAGATCGCGAGCGAGGTGGCGGCCGAGGCCTTCAGGGACGGCCGCGTCGCTACGCATGTCGGCGTGACCGTGCGCACCGCATCGTTCTTCACCCGAACCAAGACCGGGAAGCTTCCAGCCCCGACCACCGACCCGGAGGACGTACGCCGCGGCGCGCTGCGCGTCCTTGAGCGATTCGACCTCGACCGGCCGGTGCGACTGCTCGGCGTACGGGTGGTGTTGGAGGAACCGACCTGACGCGCTAGGCGGCGGTGTTCGTCGAGATGAAGTTGAGCATCCGCGTCCAGGTGTCCTGGCAGATGTCGTCCCACTCGGCCGACGAGCGGTCGAAGTAACTGTGCGGCGCGCCGTCGTAAATCTTGATCTCGTGCGGCACCTTGGAGTCGGTGAGTACGTCGTCGAACTCGCCAACTAGGTCTACCGGGATGCCGGCATCCGCGCCGCCGAAGAATCCTTGCAGCGGGCAGTCCATCTGGTCGGTGACCTCGATGGCGCTCGGGCTGTCCTGTGAGTTGGCGTACGGGCGACCGTAGAGGCCGACGACCCCCGCGAACCCCATACCGGCGGCGGCCAGAGCGAACGCGTGCCCGCCGCCGAAACAGAATCCGACCGGGAAGACGGACGTGACGTGGGGCAGTTCGCTGATGTGGGCCTTAGCCGCGGCGATGTCGGCACGCACCGTCGGTGTGGTGGTTTGGCGCACATGGGGCCAGGGGTCGAACTCGCCTGCGCGATTGTCGTCGGGCGCCGTACGGGCGAAATAGTCGATCGCGATTGCGTCGATGCCGGCGGCGGCGAAGTACGACGCGAGGTTCTTGTAGAAGCCGAAAAGCCCGCGCACATCAGGAAGAATCACCACCGCAGAGCCGGTCGGGCTAGCGGCCTTCGCCTGGTAGGCAAGGTACGACGTACCGTCCGTCGAGGTCAGTCTGAGGTCCTCGCCGGGGATCGGCTGGGCACCACTGGGCAGGGGCGGCGGGGTGGCATCGGGCGCAAAACACATAATCTGTGACGACCTCTCTTGTTCAACGTCGGGTGTTAACACATAGACTCGGCGGTCGAGCACTGCTGAAAGTGTGCATTTTGCCGTGCGCGTGGCGGCTCGCTCGTCCGATTGTCATTCGCATCATCTCAACACGAACCAGCATGTCTAACCAATCAGTACACGACCGCTGCGCACAACCCCTAGGAGACACCCTGTGAAAAGCACCGTCGACCACCTGAGCTCCACTCGGGTAAAGCTGGCCGTCGAAGTAACCTTCGATGAAATCAAGGACAGCTTCGACGCGGCATACAAGAAACTGGGTTCGCAGGTCCGCGTGCCAGGTTTCCGCCCGGGCAAGGTTCCGCCGCGAGTCCTCGAGCAGCGCCTCGGGCGCGGCGCCGTCCTCGACGAGGTCATCAACTCCGCGTTGCCCGACAAATACACCGAGGCGATGCAGGAGGCGGAGCTACACCCGCTCGGGCAGCCTGAAGTCGCGGTCGACGAGGTCGGAGACAACGAGTTCAAGTTCACCGCCGAGGTCGACGTGCGCCCCGAGATCGAGATCCCGGACTACTCCTCCGTCGAGGTCACCGTTGACGACGTCGCGGTCGAGGACTCCGAGGTCGACGAGCAGGTCGAGTCGTTGCGCGACCGATTCAGCACGCTGACCGGCGTCAAGCGCGCCGCGCAGGACGGCGACTTCGTCTCGATCGACCTGATCGCCAAGCTTGACGGCGAAGAGGTCGAGGGCGGCTCGGCCAGCGGCCTCTCCTATGAGATCGGTAGCGGCCAGCTTGTCGAGGGCATCGACGAGGCACTGATCGGCTTGTCCGTGGACGAGGAGAAGACCTTCACGACCTCCCTCGTCGCGGGCGACAAGGCCGGTGAAGAGTCAGAGGTGACCGTGACGGTCAAGTCGATCAAGGAGAAAGAGCTCCCCGAGGTCGATGATGACTTTGCGCAGCTTGCGAGCGAGTTCGACACGCTGGACGAGCTGAAGGCCGATCTGCGCACTCGGCTAGAGCGGGTCAAGGACTTCCAGCGGATTGGTGCGGCACGCGACAAGGTCGTCGAGGCGCTGCTGGAGAAGGTCGAGTTTGACCTTCCCGAGGCGGCTCTCAAGGCCGAGGTCGAGGCCCGTGAGCACGACGCGGTGCATTCGTTCGATCACAACGAAGAAGCGCTCAACAAGTGGATCGACGAGCAGGGCAAGACTCGCGAGGAGTTCGACGCGGAAACCAAGGAGAACGCCGAGAAGTCGCTGCGCGCCCAGCTGCTGCTCGACACGATCGCGGACAAAGAAGAGATCGGTGTCGACGACAACGAGCTGACGCAGTACCTCGTGCAGCAGGCGCAGCGCTACCAGATGGCGCCGCAGGAGTTCGCCGACGAGATCGCGAAGGCCAATCAGGTCGGCGCGCTGGTCTCGGATGTACGCCGCAACAAGGCGCTCGCGCAGATCCTCGAGGGCGCCACCGTGAAGGAAGAGTCCGGCAAGGTGCTCGACCTCGACGCAATCCAGGCCGAAGCGGCCAAGTCGCTCGGCCAGACGGTCAACGTGGGTGATGACGGGGCAGAGGTCGTGGACGCCGAAAGCGTTGATGCTGATCCGACCGACGACGTACCGCAGAGTGCCGACGCCTCCGCGGTGAGCGCCGAGATTCCGACCACCACCGAGGACAAGTAGTCCGCGTAGCCGACAAGGGTCCCGAGAATGCTCGTGCGCTGATAGCGAACGACGGCGTTCTCGGGACTCTTTGCGTAGCAAAGCGCGTTAATGTCCTAGCAGATCAAATAATCAGCTTGATTCTCAGCACGTGACTCATACCCGCGGAAGGCAGGAATACGTGAGTTCTCCATTTACCAACGAACCACAGCGGTCGGTGCCATCAATGGCCTCCGCCGCTAACGGCATGAACCTCTCCGACTCGGTCTACGAGCGCCTGATGCGTGAACGCATCATGTTCCTCGGCTCGGCCGTGGTCGATGATGTCGCCAACCAGCTCGCCGCGCAGATGCTGCTGCTGGCCGCTGAGGAGCCGGACAAGGACATCCATCTCTACATCAACTCGCCCGGCGGTTCGGTCACCGCGGGCATGGCGATCTACGACACGATGCAGTTCATCGAATGTGACGTGGCGACGTACTCCATGGGGCTGTCCGCATCGATGGGGCAGTTCCTGCTCTCGGCCGGGACCAAGGGCAAGCGCTACGCCCTGCCCCACGCGCGGATCATGATGCACCAGCCGTCCGCCGGTGTGCAGGGCACGGCGTCGGACATCCGGATCCAGGCCGACCTGTTCAAGCGCACCAAGAAGGAGATGGCCGAGCTCATCGCCGAACAGACCGGACAGTCGGTCGAGAAGATCACCGAAGACGCCGAGCGCGACCGCTGGTTCACGGCGCAAGAGGCCCAAGAATACGGCTTCGTCGACCACATCGTGTCCCGCGCCGAACAACTTCCGTCCGGCGGACGTCGCTAGAGAAAGACGACAACATGACTCAGTACGATATGAATAGCAAGTTGGGCCATTCGATGCCCGAGAGCCGATACATCCTGCCGTCGTTCGTGGAGCGCACGTCGTACGGCGTCAAGGAGTCCAACCCCTACAACAAGCTGTTCGAGGAACGCATCATCTTCCTCGGCGTACAGGTCGATGACGCGTCGGCCAACGACGTGATGGCTCAGCTGTTGACGCTGGAATCGGACGATCCGGACCGCGACATCACGATGTACATCAACTCGCCGGGCGGCTCGTTTACCGCTCTGACGGCGATCTACGACACGATGCAGTTCGTGCACTGCGACATCCAGACCTTCGTCCTTGGCCAGGCTGCCTCGGCCGCGGCGGTGCTCGCGGCGGCCGGTACGCCGGGCAAGCGCGGCGCGACCCCGAACTCGCGGATCCTGATCCATCAGCCGTCTGGCGGGGGCGAAGGCTACGTCTCGGATCTGGAGATTCAGGCCAACGAGATCGGCCGGATGCGCGTGATGCTCGAGGAGATGCTGGCCCGGCACACGGGGCAGGACATCGAGACGATCCGCAACGACATCGAGCGGGACAAGATTTTCTCCGCAGAAGAGGCCAAAGCCTACGGTCTGATCGACACGGTCGTGCCTTATCGCAAGCTCTCCGGACTGGTCGGCAACAGCTAGTCGGACTTATCGATGGAGCACGACGGGCGGTGGCGTCCGTTGTGCTCCATCGACGTTTAGGATCGGTGATCGGGGTGATTTCGACGCGGTCCGGTAAATCAGCGCGACGTTGTCCGGGTGAACGGGTAACGTCGTACGGGATAGTTTTGAAGACGTGAGGACGGCAAGTGGCTCGTATGGGTGACGGCGCAGACCTGTTGAAATGCTCCTTCTGTGGCAAGTCCCAGAAGCAGGTAAAGAAGCTCATCGCAGGACCGGGTGTTTACATCTGCGATGAGTGCATTGATCTGTGCAACGAGATCATCGAAGAGGAGCTCGCCGAGACCGGTGATGTCAAGCTCGAGGAGCTTCCCAAGCCGACCGAGATCGTCGACTTCCTCAATCAGTACGTCGTCGGCCAGGACAAGGCCAAGCGCAATCTGGCGGTCGCGGTCTACAACCACTACAAGCGTGTGCAGGCGAAGGGCCCGGACAAGTCCAAGGACGACCTTGTCGAGTTGGCCAAGTCCAATATTCTGATGATCGGCCCAACCGGCTGCGGCAAGACCCATCTCGCGCAGACGCTGGCTCGGATGCTCAACGTTCCGTTCGCGATCGCCGATGCGACCGCGCTCACCGAGGCCGGCTACGTCGGCGAAGACGTCGAAAACATCTTGCTCAAGCTCATCCAGGCCGCCGACTACGACACGAAGCGCGCCGAGACCGGCATCGTCTACATCGACGAGATCGACAAGGTCGCACGCAAGAGCGAAAACCCGTCGATCACGCGCGACGTGTCCGGCGAAGGTGTCCAGCAGGCGCTGCTGAAGATTCTCGAAGGTACGACGGCGGCGGTGCCCCCACAGGGCGGCCGTAAGCATCCGCACCAGGAGTTCATCCAGATCGACACGACCAACGTGCTGTTCATCGTCGGTGGCGCTTTCGCCGGCCTCGAGCAGATCATCGAGGCGCGGATCGGCAAGAAGGGTCTCGGTTTCGGTGCCGAGATCCGGTCCAAGGCAGACGTCGACACGCACGACGTGTTCGGGCAGGTCATGCCGGAAGACTTGGTCAAGTTCGGGATGATCCCGGAGTTCATCGGTCGCATCCCGGTCGCCGCGAGCGTGACCGCGCTCGATCGCGACGCGCTGATCAATATTCTCACTGAGCCCAAAAACGCACTGGTCAAGCAGTACCAGCGGCTCTTCGACCTCGACGGTGTCGAGCTCGAGTTCGAGCCGGACGCGCTGGAGTCGATCGCCGACCAGGCGATCAAGCGGGGCACCGGCGCTCGTGGCCTCCGCGCAATCCTTGAAGAGGTGCTGATGGGCGTCATGTACGACGTACCCAGCGCCGACGATGTCGAGAAGGTCGTCATCACCAAGGAAGTCGTCGACGACAACGTCTACCCGACGATCGTGCAGTCCAAGCCGGCCAAGGCCGAGCGGCGCGACAAGTCCGCCTGAGCAAAAACCCTGCGCCCCGTCCGCGGCTAGCCGTCCATGCCTGATAACGCCGCGCAGATTCTCGTCGGCCCGCTGCTGCGGTACGTCGATAACGACAGCGCCACTATCTGGCTCGAGACCGACCGCTCCTGTGCGGTCAGCGTTCGCTGTGGTGACGTGACGCAGACCGAGCCGACGTGGGGACTGCACGGCCACCACTACGCGCTCATCGTCCTGCGTGGGCTGACACCGGGTACGGCGACCGAGTACACGGTCGAACTCGACGAAGATAAGTGCTGGCCGCTCGAGAACGCTCGGCCGAGCCTGATCAGGACAAGCCTTGAGGGCGGCGGCGTGCGGCTGGCCTTCGGGTCCTGCCGGCGCGGCGAACCCGACTCGCCCGAGGCGGTAAAAACCGTCGGCGCAGACTCTCTGATCGCGATGGCCCGGCAGATGTCCACGCAGCCGATCGAGCAGTGGCCGGACGCGCTGCTCCTACTCGGCGACCAGGTGTACGCCGACATGCCGTCGGCGCCCATCGTCGAACGGCTCAAGGCGCGCCGTCGCGCCGGGCTCGGGCCCGCCACCGTTCGTCGTAACGACGGCGAGGAGGACGTCTCGGAAGAGATCTGCGACTTCGAGGAGTACACCTGGCTCTATCAGGAGTCGTGGACGGACGAGCAGGTGCGTTGGCTGCTGTCAACGGTGCCCAGTTGCATGATCCTCGACGACCACGACCTGCGCGATGACTGGAACTCCTCGTTCGACTGGCGCCGCAACATTGAGAACGAACCGTGGTGGCCGGACCGGGTGATCGGCGCATTTTCGTCGTACTGGGTCTATCAGCATCTCGGCAATCTGTCGCCGCGCGAGCTCGATCACGACGTACTGCTGGCGCAGATCCGCTCCGCCGCCGACGACCACGCCCGCGAAGAGGTCATCGCGGACTTCGCGTGGAGAGCGGACGCGGAGCCTGGGACGGCGAGGTGGAGCTTCCATCGGGACTTCGGTCGTACCCGCCTGGTCATGCTGGACGCGCGCGCCTCGCGCAACCTCACACCCGGTCACCGAGACATCATGGACCCCGACGAGTGGCAGTGGGCCCGAGCCAAGTGTCTCGAGCCGGGCATCGATCACCTTGTCATCGGCTCGTCGGTGCCGGTGCTGATGATCCCGGGGCTCCATCACCTCGAGGGCTGGAACGAAGCGGCGGCCGAAGGGCGGCTGGGACCGTTGCGGGCGAAGGCACACGAACGACTCCGACTGTGGCTCGACTTGGAGCATTGGTCGGCATTTCGCCGGTCGTTTAACGAGATGGCCGACCTGATCGCGCAGGTCGCTCGGCCAAATGGCCAACAGGCGCCGGCTACGATTCTGATGCTCTCGGGCGATGTGCACTGTTCGTTCATCGAGGAGGCCTGGCTCGAGGGCCCACCGACCGGCACCCGAATCCATCAGCTGACGATGTCGCCTTTCCGCAACCCTCTTGAGCTGCCGATCCGGGTCGTCAACAAGATCGTCAAGCGCCCCCGCGTCGCCGCGATCCTGCGCGGCTTCGCCCGCCGGGCCGGCGTACAAGACCCCGGAATCTTGTGGGATGTCACGGGCGGACCGTGGTTCGACAATGGGGTGATGACCGTAGTCGTGCATGATCGGCACGCAGCCGTCGAGGTCGACCATGCGTTTGTGGACCGAGGCGGCGCCCAGTCTCTGCGGCACACGGCGCGCCGAGACCTGTCAGCACCTGCGTAGGCAAGATCGTGCGCGACGGCGTCTACGAGCCTGACTCGACAAGCAACAACCGCTCGTTCACAATTCAGGATCCAGCTACCGGAGATCTGGGCGCGGACCTTCACCGCGGTCCCCGACGCGTGCAGCGCGCACCCCGACGATCGGTAACCAGCCCACGTCACTGAAGACGGCAGCGCGCAGGACCCCTGGCCGCCGTGCAAGGGCCCCCACGCCCACTCATTGGGCCGAACCATAAGCGGATCGATGACCCGTGGGTGGCATTGACCGGTCAAGGCCGGCGGGACCGCTCACCCTCCCGGAGCCAGCCCGAGGACATTGCAGATTGCAGGCCAGGCTCTCCTGCCAAGGCGCTTAGGTGCGGCGGCGTCTCCGCCCACGTGATAAGGCCGGGCGGCGTTCGGCGGTACCTCTCCCGGCAGCACGACCAGGTGGCCAGCCTGCTCGTCGCTCACCACGATCGTGTCCAGGCCGGCAGCCCGCCGGCGCATCGTGATTCGGGTCGCTGCCTCGGCGCTGGGCCACACCTGGTCGTCCCCGCCGGCAACAAGCACAACCTCGCCAGTGAACCGCTCTACCGGAATTGCCGCTGCCATCAGTTCCTCCGGTGCGGCAATCGAACGGCTGGATCGATAGCAGTCAACGAACGCGGGCTTGCCGACGGGTGGTAGCCAGGAGCGATCCAGCGAGACGAAGGGGATCGGATGCCCGTCGAGAGACCACTTGCTGCGTGCCGGGTCGGCATGGTGGTCGAGATGCCCCTCCCACGCCACATCGGTTGGGGCCAAGGCCACGACCGCACTCACGCCATCGGTCAATGATGCGGCCAGTAAGGAGGCCTCGGCTCCGTATGACAGGCCGATGAGGGCTACCTGGTCGCATTCCCGTGCCAGTAGGCCGACTGCCTCGAGGAACAGCTCGAGGGGGACTTCTCTCGGCACCTGCTGAAGCCCTGGGCCGTCGAACCAGCGAAGCGCCAGCGTGGTGACCCCACGCGTTCCGAGCATATCTGCTCGGCCGGTGTCCATGCGGCCGCTAGATCCGGCCAGCACTAGTACTCCTGTGCGCGTTGCCGGTGGCCCGGCCGGACGAGCCCAGTAGAGGTTCGACTCATCGATCGCCACCAGCTGGCCCCCGTCCTCCGCACGCACGCGGCACTAGACCGCCAACTCTAACTGCCCGCGACGAAGTGGTGACGCTGCTTTCCGGCCAATCCGGGTCGCAGCCCAGCGCGTCACTGTCCTGTTTGAGGATCGTCTGTTAGCGCGGTGCCGCTTCGATCCCACACGCTCATCAAGCGGCGTACGTTCGTCGACGTGACGAAAAGTGATCGGGAACGAGAAGAGTTACTCTCCTGGCTGAACGCCAAGCGCCAACATGTGCTGGCGCAGTTGGACGGTCTCTCTGATGAGCAGTTACGTCGACCGGTGCTGCCGTCCGGGTGGAGCTGCCTCGGCCTGGTGCGCCACCTGACACTGTCAGACGAGCGGTTCTGGTTCCAGGTGGTCATCGCCGGGGGACCGCTCGATTTCTGGCCCGAAGGAGATGCTGCCGACTGGGTCGTCGACGACGACGAGCCCGTCGCTGACGTGTTGCGGGCCTACCGCGAGGCCATTGCCACCTCGAACGCGATCACCGCCGAACGCCGGTTAGAGGAGCCGCCCGCAAGCCCCGGCCAGGCACCGGGGCGTTTCCCCGATGTCCGATCGGTGCTCGTGCATGTGCTGGTTGAGACAGCCACCCATGCCGGTCACCTCGATGCCGTCAGGGAACTACTCGACGGTCATCAGCACCTCGTCCTCGACTGAATTTCGTCGTTCAATGAGCACGTGGTCTTCCGGGCGCGGCAACGGTTCCTAACGGCCGATTCGCGCCGTCGTACTCGTGCCGTAGGCCTCGTGGGTGAGTTGCTTGATCCCAGCCGGGAACGAGACCGAGCTGAGCTGGTCGGGCTTGCTGAGTTTCAGTTGCGCTTTCGCGTCGCCGGCGAACGCGGCCTGCGCCTCCTGAGGAAACGCGTTCGCGACCGCGAGGAGCATCCCGGGGATGCCGAGCGCCCCGCCGTACAAGCACAGTGCCGCGGCGCCGGAGTAGATCTGCCCGTCGAATTCCTCGACCTCCTGCAGCAGGCGGCGGGCGTCGCCGCTGGAGTCCTTGATCCCGACGATCGGCAGGTCGTTCAGTAGCGGTACCTCGACGCCGGGCGCGCTTTGCGCAGGGAAGTGGTAGGCGAGCATCGGTGTCGTGCCCGCGGCCTGCGCCACGGTCCGGTAGTACGCCGTCGGGTCGGCGACACGATGCGGGGACAGCACCAGTACGGCGTCGGCGCCTGCCTCGACCGATGCTGTGGTCTGTGCGGCGGCCTGCGACCCGGTGGCCGCCCCGGTACCGGCGATGATCGGTACGTCGAGCGCGTCCTTCATGGCGCGCACGAGATCGGCGCGCTCCGGTGAGGTCAGCGCCGCCGCCTCGCCCGTCGTACCGGCGACGAGGACCGATGTGAGGCCCTCGCCGACAAGGGTGGCCGCGAGCGCGGTGGTCGCGTCGATGTCGACATTTCCCTCGTCGTCAAAAAGGGTGACCAGCGCGACGCCAATTCCGTGGAAGATATCCGTCATGCGGACACGCTACCTGAGGGGCGTCTTAGCGCGATTCGCCGTTTCGGCCGCGCGGTTCTAACATTGGCGCGTGCTTGCACTCATAGCCAGTGCGTTGGCACTCGCGCTCGTGGGCTTCGACCCGGCGGGCGGATTGTTCGCGGCGGGGGCGCTCGCGCTCGGCGCCCGATCTCGCGACGTCGCCGTGTTCGGATTTGCGGTCATCGCAGGCAGCATGGTGTACGGCGTCGTACTCGCGCTCACGATTGGCCGCCGGCTGTCCGGATTCGACTGGACAGCTGTGTTCGCCGAGACCTGGTGGCGGGCGGCGGTGGAGGCGACCCTGGCGATCGTCGCGTTGGTATGGATGTGGTGGCTGGTACGCCGCCGCGGACTCGCGCCGGGGACCGGTTTCGTGCCTAAGGTCGGCCGCGCAGGGCTGCTGACCGCCGGTGCGATCTACGCAAGTATGTCGTTGCTCGATCCGTCACTCGCCGCGCTCGTGGTAATCGCCGGCCGCGGCCATTCGACCGTCGCGGTCGTCTGCGCGATGGTGTTGTGGTCGGCGGTCAGTCAAGTCCCACTGATCCTGATCCTCGCCGCGATGGCTTTCGGGCTGCATCATCAGGGCGTCGCGTGGCTGCAGGCACGGTGGGCGCAGATCGGCCCGCGGCTGCGAATGGTGGCTACCGGCGCCCTCGGACTGGCCGGCGTACTGCTCATCTGCGACACCCTCTTCTGGGTGGTCGGGCGGTCATTTCTCATCCCGGGGCCGACCGGTTAGCGTGGTCGCCATGGCGCACCCGACGATGTATGACGACGCGGACCCGTTCCTTGCCAGGCTGCGCGAGGTCTGCCTGGCGCTGCCGGAGGCGGCGGAGAAGGTCTCGCACGGCCGGCCCAACTTCTACACCAAGAAGGTGTTCGCGAGCTTCGGCGGCAGCGTCAAGGGCGACCACTCGGCCGATACCTACGGCCAGTCGGTGCTGTTTCTGCCTGACCAAATCGAGAAGGAAGCGCTGCTGGCAGATGAGCGCTTCTTCGTGCCGGCGTACGTCGGTGCCTACGGCTGGATCGGGCTGGACTTCCGCGCCGCGGAGCCGGACTGGGTCGAGGTCGCGGAGCTGGTCGAGTCGTCGTACCGCAACACCGCAGTCAAGCGGCTGGTCGCCTTGCTCGAGCACTAGAATGGCAGGATGACCGCAACGACTCCGCCTTCCGCGCTGCCCGAAAAACCTACCCTCGACGGTGTCGAGGCGAAGCTTGCGCACCGCTGGGCCGATGAGCAGACCTACGCGTTCGACCGCAGCCAGCCGCGCGGCAACGTGTTTTCGATCGACACACCACCGCCGACCGCCTCGGGATCGCTGCACGTCGGGCACGTCTTCTCCTACACGCACACCGACACGATCGCCCGCTACCAGCGGATGCGCGGCAAGTCGGTGTTCTACCCGATCGGGTGGGACGACAACGGGCTGCCCACCGAACGCCGGGTGCAAAACTTCTACGGTGTGCGCTGCGACCCGACAGTGCCGTACGACGCCGACTTCATCCCGCCGGAGAAGCCCGGCAAACAAGAGATCCCGATCTCGCGGCGCAACTTCATCGACCTGTGTCACGAGCTCACAGTGATCGACGAGAGGTCGTTCGAGGAATTGTTCCGCACGCTGGGGCTTTCCTTCGACTGGAAGCATCAGTACCGCACCATCGACGACACGTCGCGGGCCATCTCGCAGAAGGCGTTCCTGCGCAACGTCAAGCGCGGCCAGGCCTACAACCAGCAGGCTCCGACGCTCTGGGACATCACGTTCCGCACCGCGGTCGCGCAGGCCGAGCTGGAGGAGCGTGAGCGTCCCGGCGCCTATCACCGGATCTCCTTCCACCGGCATGACGGCGAGAAGATCTACATCGAGACCACCCGCCCCGAGTTGCTTCCGGCGTGCGTCGCACTGGTCGCGCATCCGGACGATGAGCGCTACCGGCCACTGTTCGGTACGACGGTGACCAGCCCCGTGTTCGGGGTCGAGGTCCCGGTCGTGGCGCACGCACTCGCCGACCCCGAAAAGGGCTCCGGCATCGCGATGATCTGCACGTTCGGCGACACCACCGACGTCACGTGGTGGCGCGAACTGCAGTTGCCTAACCGCACGATCATCGGCCGCGACGGCCGGATCGTCGAGGACGCGCCGGAGGTGATTACTTCGCCTGAGGCCCAGGCGAAGTACGCAGAACTGGTCGGCAAGACCGTGCACTCCGCCAAAGAGGCGGTCGTGCAGATGCTTCGGGACTCCGGTGATCTCGACGGCGAGCCGCGCGCGATCACGCATCCGGTCAAGTTCTATGAGCGCGGTGACCGTCCACTGGAAATTGTCTCGACCCGCCAGTGGTACATCCGCAACGGTGGCCGCGACGAACAGACTCGCGATCGGATGCTCGCCCGAGGCCGCGAGCTGCACTGGGTCCCAGACCATATGCGCCACCGCTACAGCAATTGGGTCGAGGGCCTCAGCGGCGACTGGCTGGTCAGTCGCCAGCGTTACTTCGGCATCGCCGTGCCGCTCTGGTACCGGCTCGATCACAACGGTGAGCCGGACTACGACGCCCCAATCGTGCCCGATGAGCAGTCCCTGCCGGTAGACCCCGCCAGCGACGTACCCGAGGGTTTCACCGAGGACCAGCGCAACCAGCCGGGCGGCTTCATGGGCGACCCCGACGTGATGGACACCTGGGCAACTTCCTCGCTCACGCCGTACATCGCGGGGCAGTGGGAGGCAGACGGCGACCTGTTCGACCGGGTCTATCCGATGGACCTGCGCCCACAGGGCCACGACATCATCCGCACCTGGCTGTTCTCCAGCGTCGTACGCGCCGACCTCGAGAGCGACACCGTGCCGTGGGCGAATGTCGCACTCTCCGGGTGGATTCTCGACCCGGACCGCAAGAAGATGTCGAAGTCCAAAGGCAACACGGTCACCCCGATCGGACTGCTTGAGCAGTACGGCTCGGACTCGGTGCGCTACTGGGCTGCCTCCGGTCGTCCCGGTACCGACACGGCATTCGACGAGTCACAGATGAAGGTCGGCCGGCGGCTGGCGACGAAACTGCTCAACGCCAGCAAGTTCGCGCTCGGCACCGGCGCGAGCGCCGCGGACGCGGCATCTCCCGTGACCCATCCGCTCGACAAGGCGATGCTCGCCGGCCTAGCCGATGTGATCGACGCGGCGACTGCGGGGTTCGACGAGTTCAACTACACCGTCGCGCTCGAACGCACCGAGTCGTTCTTCTGGTCCTTCTGCGACAACTACGTCGAACTGGTCAAATCGCGGGCGTACGGCGACGACGAGGGCGCGCAGTCGGCCAAGAGCGCCCTGGCGCAGGCACTCTCGGTGATTCTGCGGCTGTTCGCCCCGACGATCCCGTTCGTCACCGAGGAAGTCTGGTCCTGGTGGCAGGAGGGCTCGGTGCATCGTCAGCCCTGGCCCGTCGCCGCGCAGATCCGCCCCGCCGATGCTGATGCCCGAGTGCTTTCCCTTGCCACGCAGGCGATCGGAGCGATCCGCAAGGCCAAGTCCGAGGCCAAAGTTAAAGGGTCTGCCGAGATTGCCGCCGTGACGGTGACCGCGGGGGATGAGGACACGGAGGTGCTGTCGCAGGCGTCCGAAGACGTGGCTGCCGCTGGGCGTGCCGCGAAGCTCGTCTTCGTCGGTGCGAGCGATTCCGACGATGCCCCGGCGTACGCGATCGAGCTCGCGTGAGTGAGGACCAGCTAAGCGCCGCCGAGGTCGAAGCGCAGCTTCTTGCCCGTTGGCCAGAGACTCGGATCGAGCCATCACTCGTGCGGATGCAATCGCTGATGGAGCTGATGGGGTCGCCGCAGAAGACGTTCCCCGTCGTGCACATCACCGGCACCAACGGGAAAACGTCGACCGCGCGCATGATCGACGACCTCTTCCGATCGTTCGGGTTACGCACCGGACGGTTCACCAGTCCGCATCTGAGCACCGTGCGCGAGCGGATCTGCTTCGACGGTGAGCCCATCGACGAGCGGCGATTCGTCGAGATTTACGAAGAGGTCGCGCCTTATCTCGAGCTGGTCGACGCCGGCCACGGCGTACCGGACGAGGCACAGCAGGTGCCGGTGTCGTTCTTCGAGGCGATAACGACCATGGCGTACGCCGCATTCTCCGATGCGCCAGTGGACATCGCCATCGTCGAGGTCGGGCTCGGCGGTCGATGGGACGCGACCAATGTGGCCGACGGCAAGATCGCCGTCGTGACGCCGATCGGCATGGACCACGCGCACCTGCTCGGAGATACGCTGGCCAAGATCGCGGGGGAAAAGTCCGGCATCATCAAGCCCGGTTCCAGTGCGATTCTGGCGGCGCAGGAAACCGACGTAGCGACCGTGCTGCTCACCCGCGCAACAGAGGTCGGCGCCATCGTCGCCCGTGAGGGTGTCGAGTTCGGCGTCGCCGACCGTCAGATCGCCGTCGGGGGCCAGATGCTGTCGATCCAGGGCATAGGCGGCCGGTACGACAACCTGCTCTTCAACCTTTTTGGCGCGCATCAGGCCCAAAACGCGGCAGTCGCGCTCGCTGCGGTCGAGGCGTTCTTCGGCTCCGGCGCCGAAGGGCCTCTCAACGGCGAGCTCGTGCAGGAAGCCTTCGCCGCCATGTCGGCTCCGGGACGACTTGAGATCGTGCGCACGTCACCGACGATCATGGTCGACGCCGCGCACAACCCGCACGGGATGTCCGCGAGCGTCGCGGCAATCAACGAGTCGTTCGACTTCTCCCGGCTGGTAGGCGTATTTGCCGCGTCCAGCGACAAGGACATCGCCGGGATGCTCGACCTGCTCGAACCAATCCTCGACGAGATCGTCGTGACCCGTAACAACAACTCGCGGTCCTCGGACATCGACGGACTTGCACGTATCGCCGTGGAGTACTTCGGCTCGGACAGAGTCACCGTCGAGACGCGCCTGCCGGAGGCGATCGAG
Organism: Antricoccus suffuscus; assembly: GCF_003003235.1. Lineage (NCBI taxonomy): Bacteria > Bacillati > Actinomycetota > Actinomycetes > Geodermatophilales > Antricoccaceae > Antricoccus > Antricoccus suffuscus. The sequence continues at coordinate 41,840 of NZ_PVUE01000017.1, read as the reverse complement.
ACCGCGGTGCGACTCACCGAGGAAGGCGAACACCTCAGTGGATCCGGCGTACTGATCACCGGCTCGGTCTTCACCGCCGGCGACGCCCGGATCCTGCTCAAGTCCGATCGAAAGAAGCCGTGGGAAGAACCGCTATGACCGATCAGGCCCCGTCCACGCCACAGCACCACGGCTTGCCCCCCGTCGACAAGGTCAAGCTCGAGAAGCAGATCCGAGGCATCTACTCGGCGCTGCTGATCCTTGAGGCGATCGTCGTACTGTTCGTGCCCGCCACAATCCGGCAGATGGGGCCTGGCCTGACCTGGCCGCGGTTGACCGCGATCGGCGTCATCATCCTCGCGCTTATCGCGCTGTGCGCATTCATCAAGAAGCCGTGGGCGTACGCCGCCGGCTGGGTGCTGCAGATTTGCGTGATCGCGATGGGCTTCTGGGTATGGGCGATGTTCATCCTTGGCGCCATCTTTGCCGTGATGTGGTTCTTCGCCGGAAAGTTCTATCACGACCTGAAGGCCAGGCCGGACTATCCGCAGACACCTGAGACGAAGACCAGCTAGCCGCGCAGCACGGAGATCGCGCTCGGTCTCGACCCGGACGTTTAGGGCGGCTAACCAAATCACGTAGGCTCCGTCAGGGTCGCCCTCGTCACATAAACGGGGCAGTGGAGGAGTATCAGTTGTTTGGATTGCCCGAGAGCATCTCTACGAGGATGCGGCTTCCGGTCATCGCCGCGCCCATGCTGCGGGTCAGCGGCGTCGACCTAGTGACCGCCGCGTGTACGGCGGGCGCGATCGGCGCGTTTCCGACCGCCAACGCACGCACGATCGACGACCTCGACGACTGGCTCACCCGCCTCGACCAGGTGACCGCGAGCCGGTCCGCGGCGCCGTACTGTCCCAACTTGATCATCCGGCAACCCCGGCTCGAGGATGACCTGGCGTGCCTTCTGCGCCACGACGTCGAGGTCGTCATCACCAGTGTCGGGTCGCCCGCCGCCGTACTCCCTGCGTTGCACGAGCGGGGTATCTTCGTGCTCGCCGATGTCGCCACCCTGCACCACGCGCGCAAGGCCATTGAGGCAGGCGTCGACGGGCTTGTGCTGCTGACCGCTGGCGCCGGCGGGCAGACCGGATGGATGAACCCGTTTGCATTTGTGCGGGCGGTGCGCGAGATCTTCGACGGCGCGATCGTGCTGGCCGGCGGGATCGCGGACGGTCAGGCGCTACGCGCCGCTGAGGTGCTCGGCTGCGACCTCGCCTACATGGGTACGAAAATGATCGCCGCCGACGAGAGCATGGCCCCGGCGACGTACAAGCAGATGCTGGTGGACAGCAGCCTTGATGACGTGATGCGCACCCGTGCCTTCACCGGCCTCGACACGAGCATGCTGGTGCCGTCGATTGTCGCATCCGGTCTCGATCCGGCCAACCTCGACGAACAGGTCAGCGCGCACACGGCGACCGAGATGTACGGCGGGCGCGGCAAAAGCACAAGTGAGGGACCACGGCGTTGGAGTGACGTCTGGAGTGCCGGGCATTCGGTCAGCGGCGTACGCCGGCTCATGGGTGCGCGCGAGATCATCGAGCAGACCCTGCTTGAATACGAGAAATGCGCTCCGCGCACCGCCACCCGGGAGGCAGCTCGCCCATGAACGACACTGCAACGAATCCTGGAGCGTCCGCGACCGGCCTCGTGCACACCGGGTCCACGACCGGGGCACTGAGCCTCCGCGCCCTCCGCCGGTATCGCGACCGGACCGCATTCGTGTGGGACGGCAAGTCCATGACCTACGGCGCGGCCGCGGACATGATCGGCCGGCTCCAGGCAGTCTTCGACCAGCAGGGTCTGCGCAAAGGTGCGCGGATTGCCCTGCTCGCTGGAAACATCGCCGAGATGTGGTGCGCGGGCACGGCCGCACAGGCCAGCGCGATGAGCATCACCTGGCTGCATTCGCTGGCGTCGTTTGAGGATCAGTTGTTCCAGCTCGATGACGCAGAGGCCGACGCGCTGGTGGTGGACGCGCACCACTACGGCGAGCGTGGCGCCGCGATTGCCGCGCAACTGACCGATCTGCCGGTGTTCCGGTACGGCCCCGGTGACTTCGGCATCGACCTCGACAAGGCGACTGGCGACATCGGTGTGTCCACGGCGTACGACCTGGCCGCCCCCAGCGATATCGCGATCCTCAACTACACCGGCGGGACGACCGGGCGGTCCAAGGGCGCGCTGCGCAGGCACACAGCCGTGACGTCCGGGGTCGAGGCGATCCTGACCGACTTCGAGCTTCCGACCAATCCGCGCTATCTGGCGATTGGCCCGATCAGCCATGTCACCGGTAGCAAGATCTTGCCGACCCTGCTGCGCGGCGGAACCGTGCACATGACGACGGGTTTCGACTCGGCCAACGTGCTGAGCATCATCCAGGACGAGAAGATCAACTACGCGCTGATGGTCCCGACGATGATCTACACGATGTTCGACCATGCCGGGTTCGATGACTACGACCTCAGCTCGCTGGAGTTGCTGCTTTACGGCGCATCGCCGATGGCGCCGTCCCGCCTGGTCGAAGGTATCGAACGGCTCGGGCCGGTATTCTCCCAGCTGTACGGGCAGACCGAGTGCTATCCGGTGAGCCTTTTGCGCAAGTCCGAGCACGACCCGAAGCGTCCCGAGCTGCTCGAGTCATGCGGTGTTCCGGTCACGACCTGTGAGGTGCAGATCCTCGATGACAGCGGCCAAGAGGTCCCACTCGGAGAGTCCGGCGAGCTCTGCGTGCGCAGTGCCGGAGTGATGGAGTCCTACTGGAAACAGCCCGACCTGACCGCCGAAGCGTTCGCGCACGGCTGGCTGCACACCGGTGACATCGCCCGCAAGGACGAAGCTGGGCGGCTGTACATCGTCGACCGCAAGAAAGACATGATCATCAGCGGCGGCTTCAACGTCTACCCGCGGGAGGTCGAAGATTCGCTTCTCGCGCACCCCGGCGTGTCGATGGCTGCGGTCATCGGCGTGCCGGACGAGAAGTGGGGCGAGGCGGTCTCGGCGATGATTATTCGCCGTCCGGGCACCCACGCCACGGACGCGGAACTCATCGACCACGTCAAGAGACACAAGGGCTCGGTGCAGGCGCCGAAGACCGTGCATTTCGTCGACGAGCTCCCGACGACAGCAGTCGGTAAGATCGACAAAAAGCGACTGCGTAAGGACTTTTGGCAAGACTCATCCCGCCCGATTGGCTAAGCGTTAAGTGCAGGGCACGTGCAGTTCAACCGAACATCGAGATCCAGGAGATGACTTGAAACTCTCAGGCAAGGTCGCGCTCGTTACGGGCGGTAGCCGCGGTATGGGTAAGGAGATGGTGCGCGCGTTCGCCGCCGAAGGCGCCGACGTCATCATCGCCAGCCGTAAGAAGGAGAACTGCGTGGCGGTCGCGGAGGAGGTCACCAAGGAGTTCGGTGTACGCGCTCTTCCCGTCGGCTTCAATGTCAGCCACTGGGACGACTGCGGCCGACTCGTCGACACCGTCTACAGCGAGTTCGCACGGGTGGACATCCTGGTCAACAACGCCGGTCTCTCGCCGTTGTACCCAAGCTTGGGGGAAGTCACCGAGGAGCTGTTCGACAAGGTCATCGGCGTCAACCTCAAGGGTCCGTTCCGACTCACCGCGCTGATCGGCGAGCGAATGGTCAACGACGGCGGTGGCGGGTCGATCCTTAACATCTCCTCGATGGAAGCGTGGCGACCGCAGCCCAAAGCGCTTCCGTACGCCGCCGCGAAACGCGGCCTGGATGCCTTCACGGAGGGCTTCTCGAAGGCGTTCGGGCCCACTGTGCGCGTTAACGGCATTCAGTGCGGGGCGTTCCTGACCGATATTTCAACCGCTTGGACCGAGGAGTCGCTGACCGCGCTGAAGGACAACGCGTCGTTGTCGCGAGCGGGAAATCCTGACGAGATCGTCGGAGCGGCAATGTACTTCTGCAGCGACGACTCGTCATTTTCGACCGGCGCCACGCTGCGTCTGGACGGGGGATTCCAGTGAGCGCTAGTAAAGACGCGCCGACTACGCACACGTCGGTCGATCTCGTCGACCTCGACACGGTCCGCACGTGGATGGACAAGGTGCACCTTGGTGACGGACCGATCACCAATGCGAAGGCGATCGGCGGCGGCACCCAGAACATCATGCTGATGTTCGATCGGGCGGGGAAGACCTACGTGCTGCGACGCGGACCCGAACACCTGCGTCCGCACACCAACCGCGCCATCCTGCGCGAGATGGAAGTACTCCAGGCCCTTGGGCAGACCGACGTACCGCATCCCAGGTTCATCGGCGGGTGCGACGACGAGCGAGTCCTTGACGGCGCGATCTTCTACCTGATGGAGCCGATCGACGGATTTAACCCGGGTGACGGACTGCCACCGCTGTACGCCGAGAATGCCGACGTACGCAAAGAAGCAGTCCTGCGCGTCGTCGATGCCGCCGCCGCTCTTGGTGCGGTGGACCCTCGCAAGGTGGGGCTTGAGGACATCGGCTCGCCGCGCGGTTTTCTGGAGCGGCAGGTGGAGCGCTGGCTCACCGACTTGGAGAAGTATCAGGAGTTCGACGAATACCGCGGCCGCAAGCTCGACGGTGTCAGCGAGGTTGCCGCCTGGCTTAACGCGAACTTCCCGAAGACGTGGAAGCCCGGCTTGATGCACGGCGACTTCCACCTCGCCAACGTCATGCTGCGACGTGATCGCCCGGAGGTCGCCGCCGTGGTCGATTGGGAGATGTGCACACAGGGCGATCCGCTGCTCGATATTGGCTGGTTGATCGCTACCGGCGCGGACAAGTACGGCGAAGGACTGCTGGACAACCCGATGGTCGTCGCGGGCGGCGTACCGACACCTGCGGAGCTCGTCGAGCGATACTCGCTGCGCACCGACCGCGACCTTTCCTCGATTAACTGGTACGCCGTACTGGCGTGTTTCAAGCTCGGCATTGTGCTTGAGGGCACCTATGCCCGCGCGCTCGCGGGCTTGGCCCCGGTGCATATCGGGGAGCGGTTGCATCACCACACGGAGCTGCTGTTTGCTCGCGCGCAGCGGATCATTGCCGATCCACCCGTCTGATCGGCTGCCGGTAGCATCTGTGCTGACCACTAGTGATTAGCCCCAAGGAGCATGAATGTCCGAGCGCACCCTCATCTTGATCAAACCCGACGGCGTCGCGCGCGGGCTCGTCGGTGAGGTCGTGAGACGCATCGAAGGCAAGGGGCTGCAGCTGGTGGCGATGGAGTTGCGCACGATCGACCACGCGACGGCCGCCGAGCACTACGCCGAGCACGAAGGCCGGCCGTATTACGAAGATCTGATGTCGTTTATCACCGGTGGCCCGCTGGTGGCCATCGTCGCCGAGGGCGACCGCGCTATCGAGGCATTCCGGCAGCTCGCCGGCAGCACCGACCCGGTTGCCGCACCCACAGGCAGCATCCGCGGTGATTTCGCGACCGCGACGAATCGCAACATCGTGCACGGCTCGGACTCGCCGGAAAACGGCATTCGCGAGGCGAAGATCTTCTTTCCCAACCTCTGACATTCGCCGCATGTAGCGCGTTTCATGCTGAGCGGGCCAGGTAAAGGTCGGCCCGCGGCTCGTGGTTGACTCCATAATGAAGTCCGCGCGGATTCGAGGTCGCGGACGAGAAATGGAGCAATAGTCATGTCAGAAGACATTCAGAGAGTCGCCTTCGTCACCGGTGGCGCGCAGGGAATTGGCCAGGCAACTGCGGTAAAGCTGGCCCAAGACGGTGCGGCGGTCGCCGTTGTCGACCTCAAGGAAGAGGCCTGCGCTGCCACGGTCGAGCGCATTAGCCTTGCCGGTGGCAAGGCGATCGCGATCGGCGCGGACGTTGCCGACATGGCAGCCGTGCAGGCCGCCGTCGACAAGACCGCCAAGGAGTTCGGGCGACTGGACATCTTGGTCAACAACGCCGGCGTGACCCGCGACAACCTGCTGTTCAAGATGACCGAACAGGACTGGGACACCGTCATGGGCGTCCACCTCCGCGGCGCGTTCAACACCTGCAAGTCCGCGCAGAAGTACATGGTCGAGCAGAAGTACGGCAAGATCGTCAACCTGTCGAGCCGTTCGGCCCTCGGCAACCGCGGCCAGGCCAACTACTCGACCGCGAAGGCCGGCCTACAAGGCTTCACCGCGACGCTCGCTATCGAACTCGGCCCGTTCAACATCAACGTCAACGCCATCGCGCCGGGCTACATCGCGACTCCGATGACCGACGCCACCGCGCAGCGCGTCGGTGCCGACGTCAGTGACTACCAGAAGGCCGCCGCGGAGCGCACCCCGCTGCGTCGTGTCGGTCAGCCCGAGGACATCGCCAACGTCGTGGCATTCCTGGCCAGTGACGCCTCCGGATTCGTGACGGGCCAGACGCTCTATGTCACCGGTGGTCCTCGCTGATAAAGCGCACCAAGTCGACTCCGGTCGCCGCCCGCGCCGAGCGTTCCTACGCTTGGCGCGTGGTGGCGATTACGTCTTCATCCATGCTGGTCGGCGGGTTTAACCAGAGCAGCCTTAACGTTGCACTGCCGGAGATCGCCCACGACTTGTCGGCGAGCGCCGACCAGGCGACCTGGATCCTGCTCGGCTACATGCTCGCGAGCACCGGCCTTATCGTCATCTTCGGTCGACTGTCGGACATGCTGTCGCGGCGTCGGATGTTTGCGTCGGGGATGCTGTTGTTCACCCTCGCCAGCCTGGCGGTCGGATTCGGCACGTCGGCGTGGGTCGTCATCGTGCTGCGCGCACTCAGCGGTGTCGGCGCGGCCATGATGTGGTCGACGAGTGGCGCCCTGCTTACCTCGTCGTTGCCGCGGATGATGCTTGGGCAGGGGATGGGCATCTATTACGCCGCCTCGTCCGTCGCGCAGCTGATCGGGCCCGTTGTCGGCGGCGTGATCACCGACACCCTCGGATGGCGCTGGCTGTTTTGGGTCAACGTCCCGGTCGCCGCGGTCGCGACGTACTTCGCGTTCACGATGCTTCGCAAAGAGGAGCGCCCGGCGCGGACCGGAAGATTCGACATCGGCGGCGCCGTCACCGGATTCGCCGTACTCGGATCGGTCGTCACCACCCTCAGCGCGGTGAGCGGTCACGGATGGACCAATCCGACCGTACTGATCGGGCTCCTGCTGATCGTATTAATACTGCCGGTGTTCATCTTCCGTGAGCGACGTGCGTCGGCGCCGCTGCTCGATCTCGGTTTGTTCCGTGAGCGGCTCTTTGCTTGGGCGTCGCTCGCGTCGTTCATGAACCAGTTTGTCCGATTCGGACTGCTGCTGTTCATCGCCCTGATTTACCAGACTCTGTACGGATTCTCGCCGACGCAAGCGGGCCTGCTCGTCCTGCCGATCGCGATCGGCACCCTGCTGTCCTCGCCGTGGGCCGGTGCCCTCGAACGACGGGTACGCAGCGCGGTGATCAGCGGAGTCGGTGCCGGGCTGTCGCTGGTCGGCGTGGCGCTGTGCGCGACGATGATCTGGCTCCCGCACTGGTATCTGGTTGTCGCGCTCGGCGGCTTCATTTCGGGCTTCGGCGGTGGCATGGTCATCACGGCCAACACGTCGGCGATTATGCGCCAGGCGCCGTCCGACAGTCTCGGCAGCGTGAGTTCGGTCCGAGTGATGATCCAGTCCCTTGGCGTTGCCTTCGGCACTGCGGGCGTACTGACGGCGGTGGCGGCGTTCTTGCCGCCGGCCGGAAAGGCTGCTGTTTACGCCGGACACAACGGGGTTCTGTCCGCGACGGCCCGCGACGGCCTGAGCTACGGGGTCCCGCTTACGCTCGGCCTGCTCGCGATGGCCTCGGTGGCGACGATTTATGCGTCGCGACTGGCTTATCGCGGATTTACCGACGACCTGCATCTCGGCGCCGAACCGAAGGTCGTCACGGCCGCCTAAGGCCCGCCGGCCTAGTTTGATCCACGGGATGGCGCCAAGCGACGGCGAAGCGGATACCCTGGACCCGTTATGACTGTCGAATCCTTATTCCCACGCCTCGAGCCGCTGCTGCCGATGGTGCAAAAGCCGATCCAGTACGTCGGCGGTGAACCCAACTCCACCGTTAAGGACTGGGACAGCGTCGACGTGCGTTGGGCACTCATGTACCCCGATGCGTACGAGGTCGGAGCGCCCAACCAGGGCGTGATGATCCTCTACGAAATCCTCAACGAGCGACCAGACGCGCTGGCCGAGCGCACCTATGCGGTATGGCCGGACCTCGCAGCGCTTATGCGCGAGGAGGGCATTCCGCAATTCACCGTCGACGGGCACCGTCCGGTGCACGAGTTCGATCTACTTGGCGTGTCGTTCGCGACCGAGCTTGGCTACACCAACTTGCTCGAAGCGCTCGACCTGGCCCAGATTCCGCTGAAGTCGGCGGACCGCGGAATCGAGCACCCGATCGTGATCGCCGGTGGCCACGCGGCCTTCAACCCGGAGCCGATCTCGGACTTCATCGACGCCGCCGTACTCGGGGATGGCGAGCAGGTCGTCGGCGACATCACCGACGCTGTGTCCCGCTGGAAGAGCGGGGGACAGGTCGGCGGGCGAGAGCAGTTGCTCGCCGATATCGCTGCGATCTCGGGCGTCTATGTGCCGCGGTTCTATGACGTGACCTATGCCGACAACGGTCAGATCGCCGCTGTGCAGGCAAATCGAGACGGCGTACCGGACAAGATCGACAAACGTACGACGATGAACCTCGACGAATGGCCTTATCCAAAGAAGCCACTCGTCCCGCTTGCCGAGTCCGTGCATGAGCGGATGAGCGTGGAGATCTTCCGCGGCTGCACTCGTGGCTGTCGTTTCTGCCAGGCCGGGATGATCACCCGTCCAGTGCGCGAGCGGTCGATCACCGGCATCGGCGAGATGGTTGAAGCAGGGTTAAAGGCCACCGGTTTCGAGGAAGTCGGACTGCTCAGCCTGTCCAGCGCCGACCACTCGGAGATCGCGGACGTCGCCAAGGGTCTGGCCGACCGCTATGAAGGCACCAAGACTTCGCTGTCCTTGCCGTCTACCCGTGTCGACGCATTCAATGTCACCCTCGCCAACGAACTTTCCCGTAACGGCAGGCGTTCTGGACTCACCTTCGCCCCCGAAGGGGGCAGCGAACGGATTCGCAAGGTCATCAACAAGATGGTCTCGCAGGAGGACCTGATCCAGACGGTGACAACGGCGTACGCCAACGGCTGGCGTCAGGTGAAGCTCTACTTCATGTGCGGCCTGCCGACCGAAACCGATGACGACGTCCTCGAGATCGCCGACATGGCAAAGGAAGTCATCCGGGCCGGCCGCGAGGCTGCAGGACGTAACGACATTCGGTGCACCGTGTCGATCGGCGGTTTCGTGCCGAAACCGCACACGCCGTTCCAGTGGGCCTCGCAGGCTTCGGCGCAGACTATCGACGAGCGTCTGGCCAAACTGCGCAAGGCGATTTCTGATGATAAGAACCTCGGCAAGTCGATCGGCTTTCGCTACCACGACGGCAAACCCTCCGAGGTCGAAGGTTTGCTCTCGCGCGGCGACAGGCGTGTCGGCGCGGTCATCCAGCGCGTATGGGAAGAGGGCGGCAAGTTCGACGGCTGGAGTGAGCACTTTTCGCACGAACGGTGGACGCGGTGCGCGAGTGAGGCGCTCGCGCCGTACGGCGTGGACCTCGAGTGGTACACGGTGCGTGAACGTGACGAGTTCGAGATCCTGCCTTGGGACCACCTCGACTCAGGCCTGGACAAGCAGTGGCTCTGGGACGACTGGCTCGACGCGCTCGACGAGACCGAGCTAGACGACTGCCGCTGGACGCCCTGCTACGACTGCGGAGTGTGCCCGGGGATGGGTACCGACATCCAGATAGGTCCCACCGGCAAGAAGCTGCTGCCGTTGACCGTAGTAGGGCAGGGATGAGCGGTCCGCGCAAGCCACGTAAACCGCGTACTCCCGAAGGACCGCCGCCACCGCCGGTAGTGCAACGGCTCTGGATCCGTTACACCAAGACCGGCCGCCTGAGGTTTATGTCGCATCGCGACTTCACCCGCACCTTCGAACGCGCGATTCGCCGCGCCGCGCTGCCGGTCGGATTCTCGGCCGGGTTTACGCCGCATCCGAAGATCTCGTGGGTCGGCGCCGCGCCGACGACGGTTGCCAGTGAAGCGGAGTACGTCGAGATCGGGCTTACTGAGGCCCGTGACCCTCGGGTCGTGCGAGAGTCCCTCAACGACGCCCTGCCGGCGGACCTCGACATCGTCGAGTGCGTGGTCGCGACCGGTAAATCGCTGGCCGACAAGATCGACGCGTCGTACTGGCGGTTCACCTTCCCGGGGGTCGAGGCGCCGACATTGCAAGCGGCCGTCGACACCTTCCTGGCCACGGAGACAGTCACGATCGAGCGAGTCACACAGGGTGGCCGCAAACTCGTCGACGTAAGGTCGCCAATCGCCGACGTGACCGTTTCCGCGGGCGATTCTGGCGACTGTGCCATAATGAGCGCGGTGGTACGACAGTCCATTCCCGTCGTACGACCGGATGACGTATACGCCGCGTTGCGTGATGTCGCAGGACTTGCACCGCCCGTACTTCCTACGGCGCTTCGGCTGCAGCAAGGGTCCCTCGATTCCACCGGCCGGCTCGTCGATCCGCTCGCCTAAAGGCACGAAGCGGGCAACGGCCTCGTCATTCGCATCGCGTGAGACGCATGTACCCGCGTCCTTGCGATGGCCCACCAGACTTTCGCGAGTCGGCATGGAACGACATGCAGGCACGCACGACATGCGCCGATGCATGCGCCCGAAGAGGGTACGGCTTGACCGCCGTACCCGGCCGCGCATTGGAGCCGAAGGAGCTTCACCCGATGCTCGACCACGAGCCGACAAACGGCGAACCGAATCCTGCACCTGCCTCGAGCTCAGACACCGCCGGGGCCGAGGAGAACGCGCCGGTGAAAGCGCCGCGCAAGGTCGCCGCCAAACGGGCGCCCCGCAAGTCGACCAAGGCGGCGGCGAAGACTGCCGCGGCAAAGGCGGCACCAGCCGACGAGCCGGCGCAGGCCGACCCGACCGCCGAGGCAAAACCCAAACGCCGGACGACAAAGAAGGCCGCTTCACCAGCCGTCGAGGCGCAGACGACCGAGCCGCAGACCATCGATGCAGGGGGAGCCGAAACCTCCGAGGCGCCGCCGAAGAAGGCCGCTAAGCGTACGCGCAAAGCCACCCAGCTCACGCTGTCGCATCAGGCCGCGGATGCGCCGACCACGGAGGAAGCGCCCCGCGTGCCGGCCTTGAGCGCACCGGCCGCCGCGCCGCCGATAGCGCTGTTTGTCGCGCCCGAGGACGTTCCGACGGTCGCCCGCAAGAAGCCGGCCAGGGCGGCCAAAAAGGACCAGGGCGACGCTCAGCAGGACAACGGCTCGCACGACAACAGGTCCGGCAATACTGACCAACAAAGTGCTGACAAGCAGCCCGAGGACAGGCCGAGCGGCAACACCCAGAACGCGGAGCAGTCGAAGGCCGAGAAGCCGAAGAACGGTCAAGACGACACGTCAGATTCGGACAACGACGACGGGTCCCGTCGCCGGCGTCGTGGGCGCCGCGGCCGCGGTAAGGGTCGCGACGACGAGACGAACGGTGAGGATCCGGGCTCGAGCGAGAGTTCGGCGAAAGAGCAGTCCGACGAGTCCGGCACAGACTCATCGAAGCAAGAGTCGCGCCAACAGGACTCGGCCCGCAATGAGCAGGACACGGACAAATCCGGTTCTGGCAGGTCGGAGAATGGAAAGTCGGAAGGCTCATCGGAGGACTCCTCCGATGATGAAGGAAGCGGCACGCGGCGCAGGCGCCGTCGTCGGCGGCGCGGCGACGACTCTGACGACAGCAGCAGCGGCGACAACGGCGGCGGTCGTTCGGTCGTCTCGGCGCGGTCCAATGACTCCAACAAGGTGCGCGGCGTCAGTGGCTCGGTGCGCCTTGAGGCTAAGCGCCAGCGACGTCGGGAAGGTCGCGACGCGGGTCGTCGTCGCGCCCCGATCTTGACCGAGGCCGAGTTCCTGGCCCGCCGCGAGGCGGTGACCCGCTCGATGATCGTGCGCCAGTCCGGCGAACGCATCCAGATTGCGGTGCTGGAGGACGACGTACTCGTCGAGCATTACGTCACGCTCGCCAGCGAGCAGTCGTTCGCCGGCGGGATTTACTACGGTCGCGTGCAAAACGTGCTGCCCAGCATGGAAGCGGCCTTTATCGATATCGGTAAGAAGCGCAACGCCGTGTTGTACGCCGGCGAGGTCAACTGGGACGCCGCTGGGCTCGAGGGCAAGCAACGCACGATCGAGCACGCGCTCAGCTCCGGTGACAAGGTCCTCGTGCAGGTCACTAAGGACCCGATCGGTCACAAAGGTGCCCGACTGACTAGCCAGATCTCGTTGCCAGGTCGCTACCTGGTCTACGTGCCAGGCGGTTCGATGACCGGGATCAGTCGCAAGCTTCCGGAAGGTGAGCGGCACCGTCTCAAGGACATCCTGCGCAAGATCGTGCCGGACGGCGCGGGAGTCATCGTGCGTACGGCCGCGGAAGGCGCGACCGAGGAAGAGCTGACCCGCGATGTCAACCGCCTCATGGCGCAGTGGGAAGTAATCGAGAAGAAGGTCGCCAATAACTCGACACCCGCCCCCTCGGTGCTCCACGAGGAGCCGGACCTGGCGATCCGGGTCGTGCGGGACCTGTTCAACGAGGACTTCGAGTCGATGGTCGTCGCCGGCGACGATGCCTGGGACACGATCTCGGCGTACATCAACCACGTTGCTCCGGATCTGTCGCCACGGCTGTCGAAGTACGTCGGCGCCGGCGAGGTCTTCCACGACCACCGCATTGACGAACAGCTGTCGAAGGCACTCGACCGCAAGGTCTGGCTGCCGAGCGGCGGCTCGCTGGTGATCGACCACACCGAGGCCATGACTGTCATCGATGTCAATACCGGCAAGTTCACCGGAAGCGGCGGCAACCTCGAGCAGACCGTCACGAAGAACAACCTCGAGGCGGCTGAGGAGGTCGTCCGTCAGCTCAGGCTGCGTGATGTCGGCGGCATTGTCGTAATCGACTTCATCGACATGCTACTGGAGAGCAACCGGGACCTGGTACTGCGCCGCCTCACCGAGTGCCTTGGCCGAGACCGCACGAAACACCAGGTCGCAGAGGTCACCTCGCTCGGCCTGGTGCAGATGACTCGCAAGCGGGTCGGGCAGGGCCTGCTCGATGCCTTCAGTGAGCCGTGCGAGCACTGCGGCGGGCGCGGGGTCGTCGTACACGCCGAGCCGGTCGACAAGAGCCACCTGGACAAGTCTGGTGACAACGACAAGTCGCGCGGTGGATCGGACAACAACAAGTCGCGTGGTGGATCGGACAACAACAAGTCCCGACGCGGGCGAGACCGTTCACGTAACAAGTCTGACGACAAACAGGCGACTCAGTCCGAACCCGAGGCAGAGCCCAAGCACGATGCGTCGGCGCTGATCTCCGAGATCGCCAATGCCTCGAAGCGCAAACCCGACGCGAACGCGACTCCGCCCGCAGGAGAGATCGTGCAAACCGACTCGGTCGCCGAGACCCCGCAGGCTACCGAGACCGTGCAGACCACCGAGACCCCGCGGGTCGCCGAGACCGTGCAGGTCACCGAGACCGCGCAGGGCGAACCGACTGTCGAGGCGTCCAGCGAACAGGCTGCCGAACCGCTCAAGCCGACCCCGCGTCGGCGTCGTGCGGCTCGTCGCCCGGCGGGATCGCCACACGTGGCCGCGGACTAGGGGCGTGGGCTGCGCGTACTGAGTCTCATTGCACAGCCGCCCCGATTGACCAGGGTGGGGTGCATTGCGATATCCTTACTTGTCGCGCCAGAAGTTTCTGGCACTACCAATTCTGTTCATAGCGGATCATCGCCGTACCTATTCGGCAGCCGTAACCGAGAAGACCAGTTATATACAGGGAGTTGCCGTGTACGCCGTAGTCAAGACTGGCGGCAAGCAATATCGCGTTGCCGAGGGTGACGTGTTCGAAGTTGAGAAGTTGGCAGGAGCGCCCGGAGACGAGATCTCGTTTCCCGCACTGCTGCTCGTCAACGACGGCACCGTAACCGCGGACGCGAAGTCGCTTGAAAAAGTCGCCGTCAAGGCAGAGGTCGTTGACCACGCCAAGGGCCCGAAGATCAAGATCATGAAATACAAGAACAAGACCGGTTACAAGAAGCGTCAGGGCCACCGTCAGCCGCTGACCATTGTCAAGGTCACCGGCATCACCAGCGGGAAGTAGGACACCTCATGGCACACAAAAAAGGCGCATCGTCCTCGCGGAACGGTCGCGATTCCAACGCACAGCGGCTTGGTGTCAAGCGCTTCGGTGGCCAGGTCGTCAAGGCCGGCGAGATCATCGTTCGCCAGCGTGGCACCCACTTCCACCCGGGCGACAACGTCGGCCGTGGCGGCGATGACACGCTGTTCGCGCTGACCGCCGGCGCAGTCGAGTTCGGCAGCCGTCGTGGTCGCAAGCAGATCAGCATCGTCGAGCAGACGGTCGCCAGCTAACCGCACCACAGATTTCACCAGCGAGGGCGTCGGACCAGATGGTCCCGCGCCCTCGCTGCATTTAGCTCAACGGGCAGTCCCAACAGAATCCGGGAGGTAGGACGTGGCAACGTTCATCGATCGCGTCGTACTTCACGTCGCAGGCGGCAACGGCGGGCACGGGTGTGTGTCGGTTCATCGTGAGAAGTTCAAACCGCTCGGCGGCCCGGACGGCGGGAACGGTGGCAACGGCGGTGATGTCACGCTCGTGGTCGATGCAAATGTGCACACGCTGCTGGATTTCCACTACCGCCCGCATCAGCGAGCCGGCAACGCGAAGCCTGGTATGGGCGACCACCGCAACGGCGCCAACGGCGAGTCGCTCACGTTGCGGGTACCCCCCGGGACGGTTGTGAGCACGCCTGAGGGTGAGCCGCTGGCGGACCTGACCATGGTCGGTCACGAGTTCGTGATCGCGCCGGGCGGCCGCGGCGGCCTCGGCAATGCCGCGCTCGCCTCATCGCGCCGCAAAGCGCCTGGATTCGCCTTGCTCGGTGAGGCCGGCGACGAGGTCAGCGTCGTACTCGAGCTGAAGTCCGTCGCCGACGTCGGCCTTGTTGGGTTCCCAAGCGCCGGCAAGTCATCGTTAATCAGCGTGATCTCGGCGGCCCGGCCCAAGATCGCCGACTATCCGTTCACCACCCTGGTGCCCAACCTCGGCGTCGTACAAGCCGGCGAGCACGTCTACACCGTCGCCGACGTTCCCGGTCTCATCCCCGGCGCCTCGCAAGGCAAGGGCCTCGGGCTGGAATTCCTCCGGCACGTCGAGCGCACCTCCGTGCTGGTACACGTCGTGGACTGCGCGACCTACGAACCCGGACGCGATCCGCTGTCGGACATCGACGCGCTGACCCACGAACTTGACGAGTACGGCGACCTTTCGGCCCGCGCCTCGATGGTGGTCCTGACCAAGGTCGACGTACCCGACGCGCGGGAGATCGCCGACATGGTGCGCCCTCAGCTCGAAGAGCGTGGCTTCACAGTATTCGCGATCTCGGCGGTGACTCACGAGGGACTCGAACCGTTGAAGTTCGCGCTCGGTGAGGCCGTTGTCGCCCATCGGATCGCCAACCCACCCGAGGAAGCGGCGCGCATCATCATCCGTCCCAAGGCCGTCGGCGAGAACGGATTCACCGTCGAACCAGACCCCGAGACCGAAGGTTTCGTCGTACGCGGCGTCAAACCCGAACGCTGGATCAAGCAGACGGACTTCCAGAACGACGAAGCGGTCGGTTTCTTGGCCGACCGGCTCGCGAAGCTCGGCGTCGAGTCCGCGCTGGCTAAAGCGGGTGCCGTCGCCGGGTGCGACGTCACCATTGGCGGCGTGACCTTCGGCTGGGACCCAACCGCCGACTCGATCGCGGGGGACACCGGCGTCGTCGCGTTCGGCCACCGGGGCACAGACCCTCGGCTCGAATCGGCGGCCGACCAGCGGCCGCGCGCGGAGGAGCGTCGCGCCGCGAAACGTGCGCGGCGCCAACCGTTCGAGCTCGAAGACCTCGATGCCGACGGCCCGACGGTCAACGGCTGAGTCGATGGCTAGCGCACATCAGGCCCTCGGCGACGCCCGCCGCGTCGTTGTCAAAGTCGGCTCGTCATCGCTCACCATGCCCAGCGGCCGGCCCGGAAAATCCCGCGCCACGGGCCTCGACCGCACCCGCATTGATCTGCTGGTCGATGCTCTGGTCGGCGCCGTCAAGGATGGCCGCGACATCGTGCTCGTCTCCTCCGGCGCGATCGCGGCGGGACTGGAGCCCCTTCGTCTCGGCGCCCGGCCCCGGGACCTGGCGACCCAGCAGGCCGCGGCGAGTGTCGGGCAGATGCTGCTGGTGCACGCGTACGCCGAGTCGTTCGGCCGGCACGGTCTGCACGTCGGCCAGGTACTGCTCACCGCCGACGATCTGCAGCGGCGCACGCACTACCGCAACGCACAGCGCAACCTCGACCGACTGCTTAACCTCGGCGTCATACCGATTGTCAACGAAAACGACGCGGTCGCTACCGACGAGATCCGGTTTGGGGACAACGACCGGCTCGCGGCACTCACCGCGCACCTGGTCAACGCGGGCGGCATGATTCTGCTCTCCGACGTCGACGGGGTGTACGACGCTAATCCCAACCGCGGTTCGGCGAACCTGATCGCGGAGATCACTGATGAAGCGATGCTGCAGGCGGTGGATACCAAGGGCGCATCGAGCGCCGGGGTCGGCACCGGCGGCATGGCCACGAAGCTTGACTCTGCTCGGATCGCTTCAGGCGCCGGCGTTTCGGTCATCATCACTTCGATGGACAACGCCGCCGACGCCCTCGCCGGCCGGACCGTCGGCACATTCGTACACAAACGTGGAAAACGACCGCCGCAGCGCCGTTTCTGGCTGCGCTGGGCATCGGTGCCCAAGGGTTACCTCACGCTGGACGACGGTGCTGTCCGGGCCGTCGTGAAGGGGCGCAAGTCGCTGTTGCCCGCCGGGGTCACCGGTGTGGCGGGATCGTTTGCCGCCGGCGACGCGATTGAACTGCGGGACCTACAGGGTGTCGCGGTCGCTCGCGGCCTGTCGTCGTACGACGCCGGCGAGATCCCCGCGCTGCTGGGCAAACAGATCGCCGACCTCGACGCGGACCACCAACGCGAGCTCATCCACCGCGATGACATTGCCCTGCTCTGACAGTGGGCGTGAAAGGATCGATGTTATGACAGAGGTAGTGGGCGCCACCGAACTTGTCAACGACCTGGCCAAGCGTTCCGGTCAGGCGGCCGCCGCGCTGGCGTTGCTCTCGCGCGCCGACAAGGATGCCGCCCTCCACGCGATGGCGGACGCGCTCGTCGCCGCGTCTGCGCAGATCCTCGCGG
The DNA here is from genome assembly GCF_003003235.1 of Antricoccus suffuscus. Classification (NCBI taxonomy): domain Bacteria; kingdom Bacillati; phylum Actinomycetota; class Actinomycetes; order Geodermatophilales; family Antricoccaceae; genus Antricoccus; species Antricoccus suffuscus. The sequence continues at coordinate 24,336 of NZ_PVUE01000017.1, read as the reverse complement.
CCAACGCCGAAGACGTACGACGCGGCCGAGAGTCCGGCACAAGTGATGCGTTGATCGACCGACTACAGCTGACCGACGCGCGGATCGGCGCGATCGCCGACCAATTGCGCAACGTGGCTGGGCTGCCAGACCCGATCGGCGAGGTTGTGCGCGGCTACACAATGCCTAACGGCGTACGCGTGCAGCAGATCCGGGTGCCGATGGGCGTCGTCGGAATCATTTATGAAGGCCGCCCCAACGTGACGGTCGACGGCGCTGGGCTGTGCCTCAAGAGCGGCAATGCGGTGTTGCTGCGCGGATCGGCCTCAGCGGCGGCGTCCAATGCCGCCCTGGTCAGCGTCCTGCGCGACACCCTCAACGGGTGCGGGCTGCCGGCCGATGCAATCCAGGGAGTCCCGGCCGACGACCGTTCCACGGTGACCGCGCTCCTGCACGCCCGCGGACTGGTCGACGTCGTCATTCCGCGCGGCGGTGCCGGCCTGATCCAGCACGTCGTCAACAACGCGAGTGTTCCGGTGATCGAGACCGGCGTCGGCAACGTGCACGTCTACGTCGACGAGAGTGCCGACCAGCAGATGGCGTTGGAGATCCTGCGCAACAGCAAGGTACGCCGTCCGAGCGTGTGCAACGCGGCCGAGACGCTGCTGGTGCACCGGTCGGTCAGCGCCGAATTCCTGCCCAAGGCCGCGAAGGTGCTGCAGGACGAGGGCGTCGTCCTGCACGGCGACGACGACACTCGTCGGATCGTGGGGGACAGCGTCGTACCCGCCACCGACGAAGACTGGGACACCGAATACCTCTCGCTGGACCTCGCGGTCGGCGTGGTGGATTCGCTCGACGCCGCGGTCGCGCACATCCGCGCTCACGGCACCGGTCACACCGAGGCGATCGTGACCTCGAACATCGACGCGGCGCGCCGGTTCACTCGGCAAGTCGACGCTGCCGCGGTCATGGTCAATGTGTCCACCGCATTTACCGACGGCGGCGAGTTCGGGTTCGGCGCGGAGATCGGCATCTCGACTCAAAAACTGCACGCCAGGGGTCCGATGGCGCTGCCCGAGCTGACCACGACGACCTACCTGGTGCAGGGCGAGGGGCAGATTCGCGGCGTCTCGTAGGCGCGCTGTCAAGATGCGTAAAAGTGAGGTTTGGCATTAGGGGTCTGCAAACCGAATCCCATTCGGTAGTGTGCGATACGTGACTACAAACTCATCCGCTAAGGCTTCAAACGCTCCGGTCGTCCCGCACCGGCCACACTTCTCGTCCGTTGACGAAGTGCTCGCCAAGCTGGGAGAGCAGGGTTACCTTGCCGACCGCGCGACCGCGACGACCGTTTATCTCGCCGATCACCTGGGCAAACCGCTCCTGGTTGAGGGTCCCGCCGGGGTCGGCAAGACTGAGCTCGCCAAGGCGATCAACGGCGCGATCGACGCCGACATCGTGCGCTTGCAGTGCTACGAAGGTCTCGACGAGGCCCGCGCGCTCTACGAATGGAACTACAAGAAGCAACTGCTACGCATCCAACAGGGCAATGCGACCGCAGCCGCTTCCGGCGAGACGTGGGAAGACGCCAGCGACGACATCTTCGGCGAAGAGTTCCTCCTGTCGCGTCCGCTGCTGACCGCAATCCGGCGTACCGACCCGACCGTGCTGCTGATCGACGAGATCGACAAGTCCGACGTCGAGGTCGAAGGCCTGCTGCTTGAGATTCTCAGTGACTTCCAGGTCACGATCCCCGAGATGGGCACGATCCATGCGGACCGCCGCCCGTTCGTGCTGCTGACCTCCAACGCCACCCGCGAGCTGTCCGAGGCGCTCAAGCGGCGTTGTCTCTACCTCCACCTGGATTATCCGGGTCCCGAGCGCGAGCGCGACATCATCATCTCCCGGGTGCCCGACGTTGCACCGGCGCTCGCAGAGCAAATCGTGCGGACGGCCCGCGCACTGCGCGCGATGGAGCTGAAGAAGTCGCCGTCGATCGCCGAGACGATTGACTGGGCCCAGACCCTCCTCGCGCTCGGCATCAACACCCTCGACGAGGAAGCGGTCAAGACCACGCTCGGCGTCGTACTCAAACACGCCAGCGACGCGGCCAAGGCCGCCGGCGAACTGAAGCTGAACTAGCCATGACCACGCAGGCGCCGGACGCAACCGTGGCAACGGGTGGACTCCTCAGCCACCTCACCGGATTCGTAGACGCATTACGCGGCACCGGAATCCCGGTGGGCATCGGCGAGTGCATCGACACCGCAACGGTGTTCAACACCGTCGACGTACTACGCCGCGAAGACCTTCGCGAGGGTCTGGCGGCGGTCTGCGTCAAGCGGCCGTCGTACCGGCTCGCCTTCGACACCATGTTTGACCTGTGGTGGCCGCTGGCGGTCGGGGACGGCACCGCGATCGGCTCCGGCGACGGTGAGGGTGGCGAAGGCGACCCGGACAACCCCGAGTTGCCGACCAACGCCGACGGCGAGGCCGACATCGAAGCGTGGCGCAAGATGCTCGCCGATGCGTTGCTCAATGGCGATACCGACCTGCTGCGCCGAATCGCGCGCAACGCCGTCTCGGCGCTGGGCAAGGGCGCCGCGGGTGGTGGGCGCGAGTCCTACTACAGCTACCGCGTGATGCGTGCGTTGTCCCCGGACACGCTTGTATCTCAACTGCTCGCCGGTTTGCTCAAGGGCGCCGACAAGGGTGGCATGCAAGAAGCTGTCGCCCGCCAGACCATTCGTGACCGGCTCGCCGAGTTTCGCCGTCTGGTCGACGCCGAGGTACGTCGCCGCGTCGCCGAGGATCGCGGCAAGGACAATGTCGCAAAGTCGACGGTCCGCCCGATGGCCGACCAGGTCGACTTTCTGCGCGCCCAGTCGGACGACCTCGCCGAGCTACGCCGTACCGTCCATCCTCTTGCGCGTCGTCTTGCCTCTCGGCTTGCGGCTCGGCGTCGTCTCGGGCGCTCCGGTCGGCTGGACTTCCGGCGTACGGTCCGCGCCTCGCTTGCCACTGGCGGCATCCCGATCAACACGTACCACAAGCCGCGCAAGCAGCACAAACCCGAACTCGTCGTCCTGTGCGACGTCTCTGGTTCGGTTGCCGGCTTCTCGCATTTCACGCTGATGCTGACCTCAGCGCTGCGCGAGCAATTCTCCAAGGTGCGCGCGTTCGCCTTCGTTGACACCACCGACGAGGTGACCGAGTTCTTCACCCCCGGTGCCGACCTGCCCACCGCTGTACAACGGATCGGGCGCGAGGCCAACCTCGTCTGGTTCGACGGCCACAGCGACTACGGCCATTCGTTCGAGGCCTTCGAGGAAAAATGGCCTGAAGCGGTGGGGCCCAAGACCTCCCTGTTGATCCTGGGCGATGCGCGCAGCAACTATCGTGACCCGAGTCTGGCCACGTTGCGCACGATCGTCGGCCGGTCCCGGCACGCCTACTGGCTCAACCCAGAGGCGCAGCGGATGTGGGGCAGCGGTGACTCCGTCGCCGACCGGTACGCCGACGTCATCGACATGCAGGAATGCCGAAACGCGGCGCAGCTCGCCGAGTTTGTGCACAACATCCTCCCGGGCGCGTGAGCCCAGCCCGTATAGGCATCATGGGCGGCACGTTCGACCCGGTGCACAACGGCCACCTTGTCGCCGCCAGCGAGGTAGGAACCCTGTTCGGGTTGGACGAGGTGATCTTCGTGCCGACCGGCGAGCCCTGGCAGAAGGTTGATCGCCAGGTGAGCCCCGCGGAGGATCGCTACTTGATGACGGTCATCGCGACCGCGTCCAACCCGCGATTTTCCGTGAGCCGGGCGGACATCGACCGCGGCGGTGCGACGTACACGATCGACACGCTGCGCGATCTGCACCGCACCTATCCGGACGCGGAGCTGTTCTTCATCACCGGCGCGGACGCCCTTCAGCAGATCCTGAGCTGGAAGAACGCGGCAGACATGTTCGAGCTCGCCCACTTCATCGGGGTCACCCGTCCGGGCTACGTGCTCGACGACGACGGACTACCCGACGGCGCGGTGACCCTTGTCGAAGTTCCGGCGTTGGCGATCTCTTCGTCGGACTGCCGGGAACGCCGAGGCCGCGGAATGCCGGTCTGGTATCTCGTGCCCGATGGGGTAGTGCAGTACATCGAGAAGCGCAAGCTCTATCGGCGCGCGTAACCTGTATACGACACCCACGCCCTTGAGGAGTACGCCGTAATCGTGAGCGCCACCCAGAAGTCCATTGACCTCGCTACCACCGCCGCCACCGCGGCCGCGGACAAGCTCGGCACCGACATCGTGATCATCGACGTCAGTGAACAGCTGGTCATCACCGACTGCTTCGTCATCGTCTCGGCCAGCAATGAGCGGCAGGTCAAATCGATTGTCGACGCAATCGAAGAGCGACTGCTCAAGGACAAGGTCAAGCCGGTACGCCGCGAAGGCGCCCGGGAAGGCCGGTGGGTGCTGTTGGACTACGTTGACATCGTCGTACACGTGCAGCACACCGAGGAGCGCGTCTTCTACGACCTCGCGCGGCTTTGGAAAGACTGCCCCGAAATCCCATTCGAGGATCCAGCGCGGGCGGCCGCGGACTCGGCCGAGTGAGCATCGAACGGCTTATCCTGTGGCGGCACGGACTCACTGACTGGAACTCGGCCGGCCGGTTTCAGGGGCAGCAGGATGTCCCGCTCGCGCCGAAAGGCATCCGGCAGGCGGCCGAGGCCGCGCCGTACCTCGCGGCCGAACAACCTACCGCGATCTATTCTTCGGACCTGTCTCGAGCGATGCAGACCGCCGCAGCCTTGGCCGAGTTGACCGGCATGCAAATCCACGCAGACCGACGTTTACGTGAGACGTCGCTAGGCCGCTGGGAGGGGCTCGACCGCGCCGAAGTCGCCGCACGGTTCCCGGATGAGTTGGCCGCATGGCAACGCGGCGACGAGGTCCACCGTGGTGACGGTGAGAGCGCACCCGAGGTGGCAGACCGAGCGGCCGAGCTGCTCGCCGAGATCGTCGACCAGTACGACGGCACCGTCGTGCTGGTGGCGCACGGAGGCACGCACAAGGCGCTGCTGGCACGGGTCCTCGGGCTGCCCGAGGAGCACTGGATGCAGCTGTCACCGCTCGCTAACTGTCGCTGGAGCGAGCTGCGCCGCGGCGCCGACCGCTCGTGGCGGCTACACGGACACAACATCGGCCCGCTCGCCGCGCTCGAAGAGGAGTCGACGCCCAACGTCGACTCGGACGAGACGCTCTCCACCGAACGACCCCAGCCAGCGCCCGTTCCGCACCACCGCTGATCCGTGACGCGCTAATCGCGCTGGAATGCCCTAGGTTGGAGCCATGACCAATGGCACCGCTGTCGTGACGGACTCGACGTCGTACATCCCGCAGGCGCTGCTTGCCGAGCACCCGGTCTCGATCGTGCCGCTGCATGTCGTGCTCGGTGATCGCAGCGGGCAGGAGGGCGGCGAGATTACTCCGCAGGACGTCGCGACGGCATTGCGCGACAAGAGCATCGCGGTCTCTACCTCGCGGCCCACGCCAGAGGACTTCCTGAGCGTCTATTACCGGCTGCTCGACGAAGGCGCAAGTGACATCGTCAGCGTGCATATCTCCTCCGAGTTGTCGGGCACGTTCGACAGCGCGCGTACGGCGGCCGCCGAATGCAACGAGAAGCGTCCGCAGGGCCGGGTCCACGTCGTCGACTCCCGCATCACCTGCATGGCCATGGGTCAGGCCGCACTTGCCGCGAAGCGAGCGGCGGAGGCTGGCATCGAGGCCGACGAGATCGTGCGGTTGGTCAATTGGATCGCCGAAGAGTCGACCAATTTGTTCTACGTGGACACTCTTGAATACTTACGTCGCGGCGGTCGGATCGGCGCGGCACAAGCGTTGTTGGGTACGGCGCTCGCGGTTAAACCATTGCTGCACCTGTCCGAAGGCCGGATCATGCCGCTGGAAAAGGTTCGCACGTCGAGCCGAGCAATCGCCCGGCTCAAGGCCCTTGCTCTGGTCGATGCGGCAAAGCGTGACAATCAGGTGCAGATCGCGGTGCAGCATCTCGCGGCCGCCGACCGCGCCGAGTCGTTAGCCGCAGACTTGGCAAAGGCATTGCCTGCCGATACGTCAATCGTGGTCGGCGAGGTGGGCGCAGTCGTCGGCGCGCACGTAGGCCCCGGACTGCTTGGTATCGCGCTTACGCCGTTGACGGACGCGCTGCCGCCAGCGCCGCAACGGCATCTGTAAAGCACTTCTCGGGCGGGGTGACCAGTCCGGCGCCGACCTGGCCGGTACCGGCGAGCGCACCGGCCATTCCGGTGTTGATCTGCGGCAAGATCCCGGTCCGTGCAACCGCGAGAGCGTCTATGCCACACGGAATCCCGCGAAACTCGAGGATCGGGATCGAGTACATCGGATGCTCGCCGAGGGTGATCTCGTACATTTTCCGGGACGTGGTGAGCGCGAAGTTGACGTCGCCGCCGACAAGCCGCACGATCGCCGGCGCAGTCGCCATCGAGAATCCACCGACGCCGATCGTCTCGGTGATTGCAGAGTCGCCGATATCCGGGTTGGCGTCGTCGGGGCCGTACTGCCCGAGGAATAGGCCTTCGGGTTTGTTGGCGGGTCCGGTAAACCACTGGTCTCCCGTGCCGGAGCACTGGATCCCGAAGTCGGTACCATTGCGCGCCATCGCCACGACCAGGCTCGACCCGGGTACGCCGCGACCGGCATCCATTGCGAGTTTGGCGGTCGGCATCACGAGGTTGAGGAAGAAGTGGTCGTTTCCACCGACGAACCGGCAGACCTCAGCGAGGTCACGCGCCGGCACGCCGCTGGCGACAAGGTGGGGAAGTAAGTCGCGCAGTAACATCAGCGTACCCGCGCGATTGCGGTTGTGGCCTTCGTCGCCCATCTGCAACATTTGCGCGAGAATCGTTGCACAGTCGACGGTTTTCGCCGCACGCACGGCAGTCTGGAGTGCGGGGCCGAGGACCGTGCTCATCCACGTAAGCCGGTCGATGACCTCTGGGCCGTAGGCGCCGTAGCGCAGCACCTTGCCCAAACCCTCGTTGAGCGAGCAGTACGCCGTACCCCCGTGCACCGGGTCGCGCAGTTCGAACACCCACATAGACGGGGAGATGACCCCGGCCATCGGTCCGACCGCGTCGTGATGGTGGCAGGAGTCGAGTTCGACGTTGTCGCCGGCGAGGGCCCGTTCGGCATCTTCCGCGTTTGCAGCAAGGCCTTCGAAGATCATCGCGCCGATGAGCGCACCGCGCATCGGACCGGATGCGCGGTCCCACGTGATCGGTGGGCCAGCGTGCAGAAACTGCCCCGGTTTCAGACCCAGCGCCTCGGATGCGGGCCGCACGTCGACCAGTTCTGAACGGGCCGTGAGTACCCGGTCGAGTGCCTGCTGATTGGCCGCGTGCCGCCGCGGATCACTTGTCACAGAGGCGATGTGGGCCGAATCGGCAAATCGCGGTGGCGCCCAGTCGACAACCGTGAGCGGCACTGCTTGACCGTGCAGAGCCTCATCGAAAATCGCGGCGCCGGCGCTCACGATGACAGGTTCGTCGCGCAGAAACGAATAACTCGGATCGGTCATGCGACAGTCCCTTCGGCGACGAGGTCGACCGCGCGGGCTGTCGCCTGCGCGTTGGAGAGATAGACCTCCGCGCCCGCGTCGGCGAGTGCCTCGGCGGTGCGCGACCAGTGTTGTGGATCGGCTTCGGTGCCGATGAGTGAGACGATGACTGGCTTGCCCGCGGCGCGAAGCGCAGGCGCCAACGTGGCGGCCGGATCGGGATCGGCGACGTGCCCGAGTACGACGTCCAGCAGGATCACCGCACACGATGGATCGGCAGCGTCCATGGCGATCCGCTCGAGCCGGATGCTGGGGTCAATCATCGGGTGCGGTCGGCCGCGGGTGAGCTCGTCGTCGCCGTAGTCGATGACCACGTGTGTGCTGGCGCGTTCGTTCGGACCGATGAGCAGCCCGGGCGACAAGGGAATGTTGGAGCGCACCTCGCCGAGCCGCGACGACGCGATGACCATCGCCTCGTCGGCCAGGGTGCCGCCGCTATAGATGCCACTGAGACGTCCGGCGCGCGGTTGCTGCTCGCGGACACCAACAGCCGGCCACTTAGGTGACGTGCCGTGACGCGACTGCACGAGAGAGCTGACCGTGTCGGACATCGTGGGCTGACCAGGACCCAGGACGCAGAACGTTACGCGCGTGGAGAGTCGCTCGGCGACCGCGCGGACGGCATGGGTGACCTCGGCCGGTGCGGGTTTGGACACGACGATGATGTCCGTCGTACCCGGGTCGGCATCGAGTGCGCTGAGGGCCTGGATCGTGGAGCGGCCGGCGACCTCCGCCCGGAGGTCGCGTCCGCCGACGCCGATCAGCTGACTAATACCGATGCCGGCGTGGTCCAGTAGGCAGGCGAGCTGCTGCGCGCCTGTGCCTGAAGCGGCCACGATGCCAACGTCGCCACGTCGTACGACGTTGGCGAAGCCCAGCGCAACCCCGCCCACGATGGCCGTGCCGCAGTCCGGACCCATCACCAGTAGACCGCGCTGCGCGGCTAGTTCTTTGAGCAGTACCTCGTGCGCGATAGGCACGTTGTCGCTGAAGATCATCACGCTGCGGCCTGCCTCGAGCGCGTCGAGAGCCTCGGGCAGCACGTGGGCGCCCGGCACGGACAGCAACACCAGGGTGGCCTCGTCGGCGCGGCGCAACGCCGCACCGACCGTGTGCGCCGGCACTTCGAGGCTGCTCGCCGCGACCGACGGGGACGAGGCCATCGCGCCTTCCATCTCGGTCAACGCGGTCTCAAGAACGTCGTCGCCGCAGCGGATCGCGATCAACAGGTCGGCCGGCTCGGCCGCATCTAGACCCGTGAATCCCATCTGCCGCGCCAGGTCGAGGTTGAGCTCGGTCGCCATCGCAATGATTGCCGCCTCGACCCCCGCGACGGCGGCGACGTGCTTGCTGACCTGAAGCAGCGCGACCGAGTCGCGGTACACGCCGCTGCGGATCTCTACGTGCTCGCTCACGCGGCATCTCCTTGGTTGAGGTGGATCAGGCTGCTGCTCGCGTGCGCGCCAAGCGCGACGCCATAGGCGAGCCCGGCACCGCTCGTGTGCCCATGCAGAAGCACTTCGTGCACAGTTCGCGCCCACGCCGCATCGTCATCGCTGACCCGTGTCAGCAGCGCGAGAGTTGGCGCCGAATGAGCTCCCGCGGCGGCCGCCTCCAGTAGCCGCGCGGACAGCCACGTCGTGCGCGCGGTCAAGGCCGCGACCTGAGCGCCGAACGTCCCAAACGCGTCATGGCGAAAGCTGTGTAAGGCGCCGAGTACCCCGGCGAGTACGTCGTCGGCGGTCGGCGTCAGGCCGGTACCGAGCCCGACTAAATATCGCAGCAGCGACGGGTCCTCGATCGACGCGGCGCACAGCCGTAACGCGCTAGCCGGCAGATCGAGCAGCGGCGCCGTCTGCGCGCCGAGCGCGGCATACCGGGTGAGGAACGGCGGCGTGAGGCTCGAGGGTGGCGCCGGAGAGCGGGTGTATCTACCCGGCCGCACCGTGACGTGGCCGAGTGTGAGGATGCCGTCGCCGATCCGCGCGTCGGAAACTCGCGCCGGCATCGTCACGTCGTCGGACGTCACCGGCAGCACCGCAGAGAACGGCATGGCCGCCGCGTCCCGGGTGCACAGCGCCAGTGGCTCGCCAGCCTCAGTTTCTAGGTATATGGCATATCGAAACGACATAACGACACGCAGTGGCTGCACGGCAGATTCCCACAGCGGCCGGGTGCGCTCCGGCGCGGCGCACCGTAGCGAGGTCTGCATCGTCTTCGCCATGTCCGTGACGGTAACGACGTCGGCGCCCAAGGTGTATATCGAAAGTTGCCAACCAACGGCGCAAAGTGCAACATGTGTCGTCGAAAGGAGTATTCAAATGGCATCGATGCAGGGTGGGCTTTCGGTCCGGGATGTGCTGCGCGTCGGCTCTCTGTCGGATGCACGTGTCGTTGCCGGCTGGGACGGCCTTGATCGCATCGTGCAGCGGATGAACGTCATGGAGGTCCCGGACGTCCTGCCGTGGGTCAAGGCCGGCGAGCTGCTGCTGACGACCGGATACCCGCTGCGTGAAGATCCTGAGTCGCTGACCGAGCTGGTCAAGGATCTCGACCGGCGCGGCCTGGCGGGACTGGCGATCAAACTCGGCCGATACATCGACGAGCTGCCGGAGTCGACTCTGCTGGCCGCCGCAGAGCGTGACTTCCCGGTGATTTTGGTGGGCAACCAGTTCGGGTTCGACGACATCATGAACGAGGTACTGACCGAGGTCTTGCACAATCAGACGGTCGCCACCGCACGGTCCGAGGAGGTCCATCAGGCACTGCTGGGCATCGTGCTGGCAGGTGGCGGGCTGTCCGAGGTCGGTCAGAAGGCCGCGACCTTGCTCGCCACGACCGTCATGATCGAGGACCAGGCCGGGCGGGTGGAGTCGGCGGCGACGCCAGCCGGCGAGTGCACGGCGGACGAACTCGAACGCCTCGGCGCATTACGCGGCAGTGAGCACATCGCCGTACCGATCGTGGCCGGTGGTGCCCGGCTCGGCACGATCCGTGCCTTGCCGGAGGACGGCGCCCGAATGGTCCCGGCGTACCCGGACATGACCACCGTGCTCGAGCGGCTCAGCACGGTCGCGGCGCTGGTGATCATCCGCCAGCAGGCGGTCGCCGGCGTCGAGGCTCGCTACAAGGCCGACTTGGTGCGCGATCTCATCGAGGGCCGCAAACTCGAGGTCTCCCGCGTGCACTCCCAGGCACACGGTTTCGGGTGGGACCTGCGCCGCGACCTCGTCGTGTGCATGATCGAGTACGACGTGACCGGACCGGCGGCGAAGACCGCCCCCACACTCGAGAGCCTCGACCAGTTGGCCGACACGTGGCGTAAGGCGCTGCGGGAGTACGACGAACCCGCCGCGTGTGTCGCCGCCTCTGGCGGGGCAGTTGCACTGGTCGGTGCGCATCTCACCCGGGAGCAGCTTGCGGACGCGGCCGCCCGAGCGACCCGAACGTTGAAGTCTGCCGGTCGCGCCAGCCGGATCGGTGTCAGCCGGGCCATCCGCGAGGTCGCCGAGATCCCGTCCGGCTTCTCGCAGGCCCGCAGGTCACTGGCCGTGTCGCGTCAGTTCGACCACCGCGATGAGGTGACCTACTTTGACGACCTGGGCGTCTACCGGCTCCTCTCACTCATCCCGGATGGCGCGGAACTGCGTGACTATGTCACCGAGGTGCTCGGACCGCTGGCCAATGACGATTCGGACGATGCCGCCGACCTGCGCGAGACGCTACTGGTGCTGTTGGAAACCAACCTGAACGTCGCGAAATCCGCCCGCCTGCTGCACTTCCACTACAACACGCTGCGATACCGAATCGGCAAGCTGGAGAGGCTTGTCGGCCCGTTCAGCCAAGACGCGAATCTTCGGCTCAACCTATTACTGGCTCTACACGTCCTTCACCTGCGGGCCGTGTGATCCGGCGAGACTTGCCATGCCGGAGCGCCCGGCACGTCGAAAGTTGACCATGCTTTGTGTTCGACCCACTGATTGAATTCCTGGATCATGTGTTGCACGCCACGCAGCTTCATTCACGAGCGTATTGACCAAGTGCCGGTGATTCGGGGTCCTAGGAGGCAGTCTTGAGTCTGAAATGGAAGCTTTACAACGGTGACGGGAAGACACCCGGGCCGGGCCAGTCGGTCAAACCCGGCGAGCGGCTCACCTGGCCGCGCACGGTCGGCATCGGCGCGCAGCACGTAGTCGCCATGTTTGGCGCGACCTTCGTCTTCCCGTTGATCATGGGCTTGGACGCCAACCTCGCGGTCATGATGTCCGGTGTCGCGACGATCATCTTCCTACTTGTGGTCAGCGGGCGCATCCCGAGCTACCTCGGCACCAGTGCCGCTTTTGTCGGCGGGGTTGCGGCGATCCGCGCCGCCGGCGGCAGTTCAGGCGACGTGACCGGCTCGATCATGATTGCCGGCGTCGTACTGCTGCTGGTCGGGGTGGTTGTGCACATCGCCGGCGGACACATCATCCAAAAATGGCTACCGCCCGCGGTCACCGGCGCGGTGGTCATGCTGATCGGGTTCAACCTGGCGCCGGTGGTGGCAGGCACCTACTGGCCGCAGGACCAGTGGGTGGGCTTCGCTGTGATGGTGTTCGTTGTCATCGCGTCGCTCCTGTTGCGTGGACTATGGGCCCGGATCTCGATCCTGCTGGCGCTCGTCTTCGGCTACCTACTTTCCTGGCTGTTGGACAAGATGGCCGGCCCGATCACCTCGGTGCTACCCGGTCAGAACCTGCAAGATGCTGCGGGTAAGGCATGCGACGCGGAAGGGCTGTACTGCCACGCGACCGCGTTCGCGCACAGTCGCACCAACTTTGGCGCCGTCGCCGACGCTGACTGGCTCGGTCTGCCCAACTTCCACGCGCCGTCGTTCCACGGCCAGTTCATCCTGCTGACGCTGCCGGCCGTTATTGCGCTGATCGCCGAAAACGTCGGGCACGTCAAGGCGGTCGCCGAGATGACCGACGAGAATCTCGATCCCTATATGGGCCGCGCCATTGCCGCCGACGGGCTCGCGACCGTGCTCGCCACATCCGTTGGTGGCTCGCCGACGACGACGTACGCCGAGAACATCGGGGTCATGGCAGCGACCAGGGTGTACTCCACGGCGGCTTACTACGTCGCGGCGCTGGTGGCGATACTGCTCGGGTTCTGTCCAAAGTTTGGTGCTCTCATCAACGGCATCCCCGGCGGCGTACTCGGCGGGATCACCGTCGTGCTCTACGGCATGATCGGACTGCTCGGCGCGAAAATCTGGAAGGAAAATCGAGTCGACTTCGCCAATCCGATCAACCTGGTGCCGCTGGCCGCCGGGATCATCATCGGCGTCGGCAACGTGTCGCTCGAGTTCTCCTCTAAGTTCAGCCTGGCGGGGATTGCGTTCGGCACTATTGTCGCGGTTGTCGGCTGGCACATCGCCCGCGTCTTGGCTCCGAGAGAGATGCGCGAGTCGATTGTGCGAGAACGTGATGCCGCCGCGAAAGCAGCGGACGACCCAGGCTTCGGTGACGGTACGTCGATCGCCGTCGGACGTAGCCCAGGTAGCGGGAAGCGGCGCGAGTGAAACCTAGCCGCTTTTCGTATCACCGGCCGCACACGGTCGACGAGGCGACACGTCTGCTGGCGGACACCGGCCAGCATGGAAAGGTGCTGGCAGGCGGGCAAAGCCTGATCCCGCTCATGAACATGCGTCTGGCCGCCCCCGAGCACATCATCGATATCAACCACCTGACCGACCTCGACGACATCGCCGTCACGTCCGACGGGGTGGTGGTCGAGGCGCTGGTGCGACACTCGCGGCTTGCTGCCGACGATGCGGCGCACGCGGCGCAACCCCTGCTGCGCAAGGCCTTGCAGCTGGTAGCCCACCCGGCGATCCGCAATCGCGGTACGACGGTGGGCAGCATCGTGCACGCCGACCCGTCCGCGGAGATGCCCGCCGTACTGCTGCTCACGGGCGGCAGCATCCAAGCCCGCAGCACGGCAGGCGAGCGAGACATCGCGGCGGCCGACTTCTTTGTCGGCCCGATGGAGTCAGCGCTGCGACCGGACGAGCTCGCGGTGTCGGCGACGTTTGGCACCGCTCCGGATCGCGCCGGTACGGCGATTCGTGAGACCACCCGGCGGCACGGTGACTATGCGCTCGCCGGTGTAGCGGTCATCATCACCGTGGATGCCGAGGGCGCGATACAGACGGCGCGGGCGGCGTACTTCTCGGTAGCCGACACCCCGCAGCTGGTGGATCTCGAAGCGGTGCTGCGCGGCGTCAACGTCCGGTCCGGGGTCGAATTACAGTCGGTCGCCGACTTCGCGACCGCCGGCGTGGAGCCCACGGCCGATATCCATGCGACCGCCGACTATCGCGCGCACCTGGCGCGCACACTGACAGTGCGGGCGTTGAGCGACGCGATGGAGGAGGTGCGCGATGCGTGAGGACGAAGAACAATACGGCATCACCTTGGTGGTCAACGGAATCTCGCACCAGATCAGCGTCCCCGGTCGCCGACTGCTGTCCGACGCAATCCGGCACGACATCGGGCTGACCGGCACCCATGTGGGTTGCGAGCACGGCGTCTGCGGCGCGTGCACGGTGCTGGTCGACGGCGTACCGATGCGATCCTGCCTGATGTTCGCCGTCTCGGCCGAGGGCCTGCAGATCACTACGGTGGAAGGACTCGCGCGGCCCGATGGCTCGCTTCATCCTGTGCAGCAGGCATTCCGCGAGTGTCACGCGCTCCAGTGCGGGTTCTGCACCCCTGGATTCATGATCACCATTGCCGCCGGAATATTGGACAATCCGGCGCCCGACCCGGCCCAGGCCAGGGACATGATCACCGGCAACCTGTGCCGTTGCACCGGCTACCAAAATATCGAAACAGCCGTGTTGCGTGCCGCGGAACTGTCGTCGGAGGCAATTCGATGACGACCCGACAATTCGGTGAGCGAGTGCTGCGCTACGAGGATAACCGCCTCGTCCGCGGCGAAGGTCGCTACACCGACGACGTTGCCCGCGATGGGATCGACGCGCTCAGTGCGGCGGTATTGCGCTCGCCGCATGCGCACGCCCGGATCACCGATATCGACGTCACCGAGGCGATCGACGTCCCCGGACTCGTCGCGATCTATACCTATGACGATCTGGCTGGTCCACTGGCCGCGCCACTACCGCTGCTCATCCCGCACCCGTCGATAATCGCCGGACGCACGCAATATGCGCTGGCCAAGGACGAGGTCAACTACGTCGGGGAGGCGATCGCGTTCATCGTCGCAAAGGACCGGTACGCCGCGGAGGACGCGGCTGACAAGATCGCCGTGAGCTACGAGTTCCTCCCACCGGTAGTCGGCCTGGAGCAAGCACGAGACGGGCAGCTGCTGGTCCACGACGATGCGCCAGGCAACGTCGGAGCGCATTTCGAGCAGGAAGTCGGTGACGTCGAGTCCGCGATCGCCAACGCGCCGCACACATTGTCCTTCACACACGCGATCGAGCGCAGTGCCTCGATGCCGCTGGAGGGCCGCGCCGTACACGCCCGTTGGGACGACGTAGACCAGTCGCTGCGCGTCTACACGTCCACTCAGGCATCCACCTCCGTGCGGGCCGCGATCGCCGCGAAGCTCGGCCTCGACCTTTCGCAAGTCGAAGTCATCGCGCCGGACGTCGGCGGCGGCTTCGGCGTCAAGATCGTGCACCCGTGGCCGGAGGAACTGCTGGTGCCGATGGCCGCCCGGATGCTCGGCCAACCGGTCAAGTTCACCGAGGACCGCCGCGAGCACTTCATCTCTGCGGCACACGAACGCGGACAGATCCACGACATTACGGTCGGCTTCGACGACGCGGGCAGACTGCTCGGCCTCGATGTACGCGTGTGGCACGATCACGGCGCCTACATGCCGTACGGCGTCATCGTCCCGATCATCACCTCGACCCAGCTCCTCGGTCCCTACAAGCCCGGCGCCTACCGCTGTGTCTTCGACAGCCTCTACACCAATACCGTGATCGTGACGCCGTATCGTGGCGCCGGCAGGCCGCAAGCCGTGTACGCCATGGAGCGCACGATGGACCGGATCGCCGACGCGCTCGGACTGGACCGCACGACGGTGCGGTCGCGCAACTTCATCCAGCCCGACGAGTTTCCCTACGACCACGGCTTGATATTCCAGGACGGTCGCCCGTTGATCTACGACTCGGGCGACTACCCGAAGTCATTGGCGATGCTCAAGGACCTCGTCGGCTGGGACGACTTCGCCGCCCAGCGGCGCATCGCCGCCAGCGAGGGACGCATCGTCGGGCTCGGGATCGGCTGCTACGTCGAAGGGACGGGGGTCGGGCCTTACGAAGGCGGCCACGTGCAAGTCGAGACGACCGGCAAGGTCAAAGTGTCGACCGGGCTTACCAGTCAGGGCCAGGGCCATCAGACGTCGTTCGCGCAGATCGTCGCCGACGAGCTCGGCGTACCACTCGAAGATGTCGAGGTCACGACCGGTGATACTCGACGCTTTCCTTATGCGGTCGGCACTTTTGCCTCGCGAGCGGCCGTGATGAGCGGCAACGCTGTCGCGTTGGCGGCGCGCGCGGTGCGGGTGAAGGCGACTCGGATAGCGGCCGATGCGATGGAGGTCGACCCCAATGATCTGGAGATAGTCGATGGGCTCGTGAGGGTCAAAGGCTCTGCGGATCAGTCGATTGCGCTGCAGACGATCGCGGTGCTGTCCAACCCGCTGCGTTACGCCTTCGACGACGCGACCCGCGCGGCCACCCAGTTTGCCGGGCCCAATGACCCGGACGCGCCACCCGTCGCGGCGGGGGAGGCACCCGGACTCGAGGGCCGCGAGTACTACTCACCAATCCGCTCGACCTTCGCCTCGGGGATGCACGCCGCGATCGTCGAGATTGATCCGCAGACCTCCGAGATCACGATTCTCAAGTACGCCGTCGTCCACGACTGCGGCAGGATGATCAACCCGATGATCGTGGAGGGTCAGATCCATGGCGGTGTCGCCCAAGGTATCGGCGGCGCACTCTACGAGCGGATGGCCTACGACGAGTATGGCCAGCTGCAGAACGCATCCTTCATGGACTTCCTCATGCCGTATGCCAGCGAGATCCCGCATATCGACACCGCGCACCTAGAGACACCGTCACCGCTCAACCCCCTCGGCATCAAGGGTGCCGGCGAGGCCGGGGTGATCCCCGTGTCGGCGGTCATTGCCTCGGCAATCGAAGATGCGCTCGGCGTACGGATCAGCGCAATGCCCATCTCCCCGTCCGAACTGCACCATCTGCGTGCGGCCGCCGCCAACGACGAGGCCTCTCTCACCAAGCACCCCAGTCTGTCGACAGAAATGCGAGATCCCCGATGAAGATCGCCGGTGAAGCCACCCTCGACGTACCGCCCGAGACCGTGTGGCAGGCGCTCAACGACCCGTCCGTGCTGGCCCAATCCATTCCCGGCTGCCAGTCGCTGGAGCAGGTCGCGGTCGACGACTTCAAGATGACCGTGTCCGCTGGTGTGGCATCGATCCGCGGCACGTACGACGGCAAGGTCGCGCTCAGCGACAAGCAACCACCGTCGTCGTACGTGCTGCGTGCCTCCGGTGCGGGCGCTCCCGGGACTGTCGATGCGACGTGCCGGATTACCCTGTCGGCCAAGGGGTCTGGCACCAATGTGGCGTACGACGCGGACGCGGTCGTAGGGGGCGTGGTCGCCGGCGTCGGTCAGCGGATGCTCGCCGGGGTGGCAAAGAAGATGGCTGCCGAGTTCTTCGGCAACCTCAACGACCAGTTGACGGGCAAGGCCGTAGCGGCGGTGCCGGTTAGGGCCACGCCGGGTGCTCCGGTCGCTTTCACTGGTCGCGCGGCAGCCGCGTCGCCCGGCACGGGGATGCCCGCGCTTGACCTTCTTTCCGTCGGCGTCGGTGCCGGGATCGCCTTGCTGGGAGTCATTGTTGGCAGTTGCGTGCGCAGGGGGTCAGGCCGATGAGCTCTCCTGCGCAGGTGCGAATCGGGATCGACACCGGTGGCACGTTCACCGACGTCGTAGCGATGGATGAGCAGACCGGCGCAGTCGCGACGACCAAGACCCCCTCCACACCCGACGACCCCGCCGAGGGCTTCCTCACTGGGATCGACAAAGTCCTTGGCGCGCTAGGACTCGACGGTACGGCGGTCAGCGCCGTCAGTCATGGCACGACCGTGGCGACGAACAAGTTGCTTGAGGGCAAGGTGGAAAACCTCGGCTTCATCACGACCGAGGGATATGGGCACATTCTCGAGATCGCGCGGCAGTCCGTGCCAGACGGTTACGGCAACTCCTACTTCTGGGTGAAGCCGGACCGCATCGTGCCGGCCGATCGGGTGCGCACGGTGCGCGGCAGGCTCAATGTCGACGGCGAACAGATCCGGCCGTTCAACGAGGAGGACGCGGTCGCCGCGGCACGGTTCTTCAAGGACCTCGGCATCAACACCGTGGGCGTCTGCTTCCTGCACAGCTATGCCAACCCAGAGCACGAACTGCGAATGCGCGACGTACTTGCCCGTGAGCACCCGGACGCGGTCGTAAGCATATCGGCCGAAGTGCTCCGCGAGTACCGCGAGTACGAGCGGTCGATCACGACGCTTGTCGACGCCGCCGTGAAGCCCAACATCCGGCGGTACGTCGACAATATCGCCCGCCGGCTGGCACAGTTCACGACCGACGAACACGGTCCGCGTTCGGTCCCGTTCTACGTGATGAAGTCCAACGGTGGCGTCCTGTCAGCGTCCGAGGTCGTGCATCAGCCAATCACCACGGTGCTGTCCGGACCGGCTGCCGGCGCACTCGGCGCGGCGGTCATCGCCTCGCAGGCCGGCTATGACGCCGTACTCACCTGTGACGGCGGCGGGACTTCCACCGACGTCACCGTTGTGATCGACTCACAACCGGCGCTGACCACCGAGGGGACCATCGGCGCCTACCCGAGCAAGATCCCGATGATCGACGTCGTCACCGTCGGCGCCGGCGGCGGCTCGATTGCTTGGGTGTCACCTGAAGGAACGCTCAAGGTGGGTCCACAGTCGGCCGGCGCCGCACCCGGTCCGATGTGTTACCGCGCCGGCGGTCTCGAGCCCACCATCACCGACGCGCACCTGTCGCTCGGGCGGATCCCTCCGCACTTGCTCGGCGGTGAAATTCCGCTGGATAGGGGACTTTCGAGAGATGGCCTATCGGAGCTCGGTGGTCGCCTCGGCTTGACGGTGGAGGAGACTGCGGCTGGAATCCTCGAGGTGTCCGCGTGGAACCAAGCCAACGCGCTACGCCAAATCACTGTCAAGCGCGGTCTCGACGTCCGCGACTTCATGATGGTGACGTTCGGAGGATCCGGTTCGCTGCTGGCCTGCCGGCTGATCGACATCCTCGGTCTGGCCGGCGCGCTCGTGCCGCCCAATCCCGGCAACGTCTCGGCGTACGGGCTGCTGACCGTCGACGTGCGCAACGACTACGTGCGCACACACGTGAGTCGGCATGATCGCATTGAAGTCGCCCAAATCGGCGCCGTCTTCGACGACCTGCAAGCCGAAGCCGCGGGCGCACTGGAGCGTGAGGGTTTCGACGAAGCTGATCGAAAATTCCTGCGTACAGCGGATCTGCGCTACTACGGACAGGCCTTCGAGGTGCGCGTCGCTGTCGCGGACGGTCACATTGGTCAGCAGACTCTTGATCGCGCGGCAGCAGACTTCCATGAGGCGCATCGCGAGCTTTACAGCTACGACTTCCGGCATGATCCGACGCAGCACGTCGAGTGGGTCAACCTCCGGGTCAGCGGGGTCGGCCCGATCCGCAGCCCGCAGATCGACAAAATCGTCGAGGGTCGAGGAGCGGAGGCCGCCCGATCCGATACCCGGCAGGTCTACTACGACAAGTGGTACGACGCTCCGATCTATCAGCGCACCCGGCTCGGTGCGGGCGACGTACTCGACGGCCCTGCCGTGGTCGAGGAGTTTGGCGCGACGCTGCCGCTGCATCCTGGATTCACCGCCACCGTCGACGACTACGGCAACCTGATCATCCATCGCACCAGCGAAGGGAACGACACGCTGTGACGGCCTCGAAGCCATACTCCCTGCGGGACAAGCAAAGTGCGGTTGACCCCATCCTGGTCGAAATCGTCGAAGGCTATCTCGCGAGTGTCGAGCAGGAAGTCGAAACGGCCATCGGAAGGACGTCGCGTTCACCGATGATCCGTGACGCGCACGACTTCCGGGCCGGCATTCATGACCGGCACCTACGCAAGCTGACCGGACGTTCGTACTCCGCGTTGGTCCATCCGGTGACCCGGGACTACCCGATCGAGCAGATGCAGCCCGGTGACGTCTTCTTCCACAACGACGTCTACCTCTCTGAGGGCGGCATAGGACATCTGCCGGACCTGTGTGTCACGGTGCCGGTTTTCGCCGACGGTTCGGATGGGAAGCCTTATGTGGTGGCATTCGTGCAAGCGTTTGGACACCACGACGACATTGGCGGCGCCGTACCGGGGTCGATGCCCTCGCACGCGACAAGCGTGTTCGAGGAGGGGCTCATGGTGCCGCCGATCCGTCTATGGGACGCCGGCGTACCCAACGAGTCGGCATTGAAAATCATGACCCGTAACTCGCGGATGCCTGACTCCCTTGCCGCCGATCTTGATGCCGAGTGCTCGGCCTGCCTCATGGGTGCGCGCCGGTTAGGTGAGCTGTTCACCCGGTACGGCGTGGAATCCGTCGAGCGGTGCTTCGACGCGATTCTCGATCAGACCACCAAGACCTACCAGCGAGAGATCCTGTCCAAAATCCCGGACGGTGTCTACGCGTGGGAGGACTACGCCGAGCATGACGGTGTCGATGAGCCCAAGCTACACACACAGCGGATCACCCTCACCAAGAGTTCGACTGGTGGTCCCGATGACGGTCCGAAGATCATCCTCGACTTCACTGGTACGGCGCCGCAGGCAAAGGGCCCGATCAACCACTGTGGTGACTATGCCGACGGAAACTTCCTTGCAAAATGGCTCGCGCCGATTCTGCGCAACCTTGCAGATACTCCAGATCGGATGGCCGAACTCGACGTCAACGAAGGCATCATTCCGTTGATCGAGATGAGGTTTCCGGAGAAGGGCACCCTGATTACGCCGATCTTCCCGGCGCCGACCAACGCGCGGACGTTTGTCATCCTTCGGCTCCTCGGCGTACTCGCCGGCGTCGTGGCGAAGGCGGTGGACGGCAAGATGCCCGCCGATCAGGAGACTATTCGCTATACCGGTGTCTATGGCACGGACGCGGACGGACAGCCGTACCTCATGCGGGAGGTGCTCGGAGGCGGCTCGGGAGGCCGCTACTACGCCGATGGAGAGGACACGATCCACGTCGTACCGGACTCACGCAACCTGCCCAGTGAGTTCACGGAGTCGCGTTTCCCATTTATCGTCGAAAAGCTGGGCCTTGCCGTGGATTCTGGGGGCGCAGGCAAGTTTCGCGGCGGGCTGGGTTACGAGAAGCACATCCGGATGCTGCGCGAGGCGCGCTTCATGTCGATCGCGGACCGATCGATCCTCGCCTGCTGGGGAGTAAAGGGCGGTAAAGCCGGGATGTCGTTCGGGGTCACGATCGATCCCGGCGGACCCAACGAGCGGGCCGTCGACGCACTGGCCGATGGGGACCATGTCGCCGCCGGAGAAGTCATCCGGATTCGCACGACCGGCGGTGGCGGCTGGGGCGATCCTCTCGAGCGCGATCCACAACTGGTGCTGCGCGATGTGCGCTGGGGCAAGGTATCGGTGCAGGGGGCGGCCGACAGCTATGCCGTGGTGATTGACGGAACCGGTACCGAGGCAACCCTTGACGAACGGAGGACCAGGCAGCTGCGGGTCGACCGTGCCGGTGAGGCACATTCGCCGTCCGACCCGTTTTTCGACCGCGGCCCTGGCTACGCCCGACTGTCCGGTGGGCCACTGCACGCCGACCTGGACACGCGATGACTGACGAGGACGAACGGTTCCTAGAGGCCGCGCTCGCGCAGGCAAGAATCGGGTTGGCCGAGGGTGGGGTACCGATTGGGGCCGCGCTTGTCGTCGATTCCGGCGTATTGGCAGTCGGTCGTAACCGGCGCGTGCAGCAGGGTTCGGCGATCCGCCACGGCGAGACCGACTGCCTGGAGAACGCCGGACGATTAACGGCCAAAACGTATGCACGGTCGACGATGTACACGACACTGTCGCCCTGCAGCATGTGCACGGGCGCGATTCTGCTGTACAAAATCCCGCGGGTCGTCATCGGTGAAAACGCCACCTTCCTCGGCGCCGAAGACCTGCTACGCGCGCACGGGGTCGAGATTGTCGTCATGGAGTCAGCCGAATGTAAGCAGCTGATGGCGACCTTTATCGCTCAAAGTCCACAGGTCTGGCACGAAGACATCGGTGAGGACTGACATGACGACCAGTGCACCTGCCACTGCGCACCGGGTGCTGATCGCGCTCGGCGGCAACGCGATGACCGGGCCTGACGGAAGCACGTCCTGGATCGACCAAAACGTGGCGATCAAGGCCGCAATGGAACCGGTCGCCGACCTTCTGGCCACCGGTATGGCTGTCACGTTGACGCATGGGAATGGCCCACAGGTCGGCAATGTCTTGACTAAGAACGAGTTAGCGGCGCATGAGATGTCGCCGGTACCGCTGGACTGGTGCGGCGCGCAGACCCAGGCGACGATCGGATTCACCATTCAAGACGCGCTCGAGAGCGCGCTCGCGGCGCGCGGCGCGCACCGTCAGACGGTCACCGTCGTGACCCGGACCCGGGTCGATGAAAGTGATCCGGGATTCACCAATCCGACGAAGCCTATTGGGCGTTATCTGCCCCGGGAACGTGCCGAGTTGCTGATAGCGGCCGGCCAGATTTGGCAAGACCGCGGGGCGAAGGGATGGCGGCGGGTCGTGGCCAGCCCGGAACCGTTGGAAATCCTGGACGCGCAAGCGGTGTGTGACCTGGGAGACGCGGGTTACGTCGTCATAGCGGCAGGTGGGGGAGGGATCCCGGTCGTTCGCCAGGACGACGGCCGACTGCGCGGTATCGAGGCCGTGATCGACAAAGATCTCACCGCCGCATTGCTCGCTCGGTCGATCGATGCCGACGTACTGGTTATCGCCACCGATGTGGACCACGCCGTACTCGGCTATGGCACTCCCGACCAGCAGGACATCGGCCGAGTCACGGTGTCGCAGCTGGAAAAGTACGCTGCCCAGGGCCATTTCGGAAGCGGCAGTATGGCCCCCAAAGTCGAGGCGGTGCTTCGATTCGCACGCAGCGGACACCGCGCGGTGATCACCTCGCTCGAACACATCGGGGACGCGATCGCGGGTGATATCGGCACCATCGTCGTACCTGACTGAAAAGACCAGCCTGCGGTATTCGTAGGAAGCAACACGGAAGGTGATTTGAATGCCAGAAGCCATTGAGGTTCGCAAAGTACCACTGCACAACGTCTCTGATGCATCGGAGCTGGCCAAGCTGATTGACGAGGGAGCGCTCGAGGCGGACCGGGTGATCGCCGTCATCGGCAAGACCGAGGGCAACGGCGGAGTCAACGACTACACGCGCATCATTGCCGATCGCGCCTTCCGTGAAGTGCTGGTATCCAAGGGAAGCCGCTCGGCGTACGACGTCAAACAAATCCCGATCGTCTGGTCCGGCGGCACCGATGGTGTCATTAGCCCGCATGCCACCATTTTCGCGACAGTGCCCGCGGACAAGGCGACGAAGACCGACGAGCCGCGCGTGTCCGTCGGGATCGCGATGAGCGAACAGATCCGGCCCGAGGACATCGGTCGTACGCCGATGATCGAGAAGGTCGCGGCCGGCGTACGCAAGGCGATGGAGAACGCCGGTATCACTGACGCCGCCGACGTGCACTATGTACAGACGAAAACGCCCTTGCTGACTATCGACACGATCCGCGACGCGAAAAGGCGCGGAAAGACCGTGTGGACCGAGCACACTCACGAGTCGATGGACCTGTCCAATGCCACGACGGCCCTCGGGATCGCCGTGGCCTTGGGCGAGATTGCGATGCCCACCGACGAGGATGTGATGGAGAACCTTGAGCTCTATTCCGCTGTTGCCTCATGCTCATCGGGAGTCGAGCTCGACCAAGCGCAGATTGTGGTCGTCGGCAATGTGCGCGGGATCGGCGGTCGTTACCGCGTCGGTCACAGCGTCATGAAGGATGCTCTCGACCAAGACGGTATCTGGGAAGCGATACGTTCGGCAGGCCTCGAACTGCCAGATCGACCGCACCACAGTGATCTCGGCTCCAGCCTGGTTAACGTGTTCCTCAAGTGCGAGGCCGATCCGAGCGGCATGGTGCGGGACCGCCGCAACGCGATGCTCGACGATTCTGACGTGCATTGGCACCGGCAGATCAAGGCAACGGTCGGCGGCGTCACCGCCGCGGTCACCGGCGACCCGGCCGTGTTCGTTTCCGTCGCGGCCGTACACCAAGGCCCTTCTGGTGGCGGGCCGGTCGCGGCGATCGTCGACACAGAGGCGAAGTAGCCCTCACCCGCGATCCGTCACGAAAAACCCGCGATCCGTCGGTGAATTCAAGGGGTGGTCGCAACACGTTCTTGGTTTTCTAGGTCCTGGTTGAGGAGTTTAGTGAATACCTCGCGGGGAGTGTAGAAG